>JAUTXA010000291.1 GCA_030838265.1 Actinomycetota bacterium
TGCGGCGAGAGCCCTTCGCCAGGCAGGCCTCGATCTCGGCCAGGGTTCGTCGCCGGCGCCCGTGACGAGCAGGCATTCTCCGCCACAGGCGTGGCTGGTAGGCCACGTCTCGGGTCCATGCGGAGACGGAGCCCTGCGACACCCCCAGCTGCTTGGCGATGTCGGGCATGGTCCAGCCTTGGGCCCGCAGGCGGCGGGCCTGGTCCTGCTCGTGCAACTTCCCCCGGTAGCCCATGCCTAGGAGTATGGCGATGGGGTATGACATGAATCATGACGAGATTCCGGATCGGGCTGGCCGTTGGTATGGCTGTCGGGTACTACCTGGGCGCCAAGGCAGGGCGGGAGCGCTACGACCAGATGAACCGGGCGCTGCGCAAGCTGCGGCGGTCGGATGCCTTCGAGGTGGCGGCCGACAAGGCCAAGGCGGTGGTCGACCTCGGCGTCGAGCGGGCGAAGGACGTGGTCGAGGAGAAGTTCAAGCACGGCAACGGCGACGACTCCGGCGTCTACGCCGGCCCGCCCCCGGCGGGTGGCCAGCGCTTCAACTAGTGCGAGCTAGACGTCGTCGAGGTAGTCGCGTAGGCGCCGTGAGCGGATGGGGTGACGCAGCTTGGCGAGTGTCTTCGACTCGATCTGGCGGATCCGTTCGCGGGTGACGCCAAACTCCTTGCCCACCTCTTCGAGTGTGCGCATCTGACCGTCGTCGAGACCGAAGCGCAGCCGCACCACCTTCTGTTCGCGCTCTGACAACTCTGACAGCGCCTGCTTCACCGCTTCGTTGAGCAGGGCCCGGGCGGCGGCGTCGGCCGGCACCACCGCCCCTTGGTCTTCGATCAGATCAGACAGGCTGAAGTCTTCCTCGTCGCCCATGGGCTGCTCGAGGGAGATGGTGTCCTGCGAGATGCGCAGCACCTCACGGATGCGGGCCGGGGTCATCTCGGACCGAGCCGACAGCTCGTCGATGTTGGGCTCGCGGCCGAGCTCCTGGAGAAGCTGGCGCTGCACCCGCAGCACCTTGTTGATCGTCTCCACCATGTGCACAGGGATGCGGATGGTGCGCGCCTGGTCGGCGATGGCCCGAGTGATGGCCTGGCGGATCCACCACGTTGCGTAGGTGGAGAACTTGAAGCCCTTGGTGTAGTCGAACTTGTCGACCGCCCTCATGAGCCCGAGGTTGCCCTCCTGGATGAGGTCGAGGAACAACATGCCGCGGTTGCGGTAGCGCTTGGCGATCGAGACGACGAGGCGGAGGTTGGCTTGGGTCAGCAGCTCCTTGGCCTTGATCCCGTCGGCGACGACCTTCTCCTGCTCGCGCAACAGGGGGACGGGGATGGCCTCGGTCGACCCGTGCTCGTCCTCGAGAACCGCGATCGCCGCCGCGGCGCGCAGGCCCGACTCGATGCGCCGGGCCAGGCCGACTTCTTCCTCGCCGGTGAGCAGGCGGACTTTGCCGATCTCGCGCAGGTACATGCGCACCGGGTCGGCACCGCTGCTAGCCCGCCCGTCCTCGAAGTCAGCCTCCTCCGAGGCCCGCGACCGCGTGGCTCGGCGGGCTCGCACCGGCTTGGGGACAGGACTGGCGGGGATGGGGATGGGCAGGGGTGGGGTGACCGCCTCTTCCTCGGCTACGGCGGCCAGGACCTCGACGTCATCGATGGCGGGATCGGGCTCGGGATCGTCGTAGATGATGCCCTCGGAACGGACGCGCGCGATCACACCGTCGATGAGCTCAGGGGTGAGCTCGACGGGCTCGATCAACTCGTCCAGATCGTCGGGTGTGAGGAAGCCGCGCTCCTTGCCCTTGGCGAGGAGACGCACAAAATCCGTCTCCGGCACACCCGCCGGTATGGAGAGCACTCGTGCGCCCTCGCTCATGCGTCCTCCTGACGTTCCGTCAGCCAGGCTACCAACCGCTCTCCGGCAGCGACGCCCGCCTCGGGGTCGCCGCTCTGTTCGACGGTCAGTTTGAGCCACCCCACGAGCGGGCTCAGCTCGAGGGCGCGTTCCGGGGACTGGCGGGCCTCGGCGTCGAGTTCGGCCAGGGCCCGGGCCCCCGCTCTCTGGACGAGTCGGGTGATGACGTCGTCGGGTTCGGAGTCGGCCTCCTCGACGGCCAGGCGCTGGAGAAGGGCCGCGGCCTCTGGATCGGCCGTCTCGATGGCCTCGGCCACCGTCGGCGACGCCACCAGGGCCCGGTAGGCCGCCAGGTCGAGGTCGTCCATGAAGAGGATCTCGGCCAAGCGGCCCTTCACGTCGTCGCGCCGATGCACGAGGAGTCGGAGGGCCTCGACCTCGGGACCAGCCGGCGTCTTTCGCGTGTTGGGGCTCGCCGCCGCGGGCATCGGGACCCGGCCTTTGCCCGCCAGCATCGACCGAAGGCGGTCGGCGTCGATGCGGCACCGGTCGGCGACCTGCATGACGTACTGGTCGCGAACGAGATCGTTGGGATGCTCGCGGATGACGTCAGCCGCCGACTCGGCGGCGCGGGCCCGGCCCTCCGGCGTCCGCAGATCGGCGCCATCGAGCACTCGATCGAGACGGAAGGCGAGGAACGGACGGGCGTCTTTGACCGCCGTCCGCAGGGCCTCGGGGTCGCGCCGGGCCAGATCGGCGGGGTCCGTCCCGGCGGGAAGAGCGAGGACGTGGACGTCGATGTCGAAGCGGCGCTCCCACTCGTAGAAGCGCTCGGCCGCAGCCTGCCCGGCGGCATCGGCGTCATAGGCCAGGACCACCCGCCGGGCGAAGTTCTTGAGCATATTGAAGTGCTCGTCGGCCAGGGCGGTTCCGCACGTGGCCACCGCCCGAGGCACCGCGGCCTGGAAGAAGCCGATGACGTCGGTGTAGCCCTCGCACACGATCACCTCGCCCGCGTCGACGACGTCGGTCTTGGCCCAGTTGAGGCCGTAGAGCGTGCGCCGCTTCGAGTAGATCGGGGTCTCCGGCGAGTTCTTGTACTTGGGTCCGTCGGCCCCCTGCATGATGCGGCCGCCGAAGGCCACGGGCTTGCCGCTCACATCGAAGATCGGGAACATCACCCGGGCCCGGAAGGAGTCCTGCTGGCGCTGGCGACGGTTCACGAAGCCCAGGCCCGTGTCACGCAGCACGTCGTCGGGGAGCTTCAGCGCCTTGCTCAGGGCGTCCCAGTCGTCGGGGGCCCAGCCCAGTTTGAAGGAGCGCACCAGGTCGCCGTCGTAGCCCCGCTGGCGCAGGTAGTTGCGGGCCGGCCCTCCGTCCTCGGACTTCAGCAGACGGTCGTGATACCAGTCGACGGCCTTCTCCATGGCCTCGATCAGGACGTTGCGGCGCTGCCGGTCCTTGCCGCCCGCGGCGTCGTCGTAGCGCAGCTCGATGCCGGCCTTGGCGGCCAGGAACTCGACGGCCTCGACGAAGTCGAGGTGGCGCACCTCGCGCACGAAGGTGATGGCGTCGCCCTTGGCCTGGCAACCGAAGCAGTAGTAGAGGCCGAGCTCGGCGTTGACCGAGAACGAACCGCTCTTCTCGGCGTGGAAGGGGCACAAGCCCACGAAGCGGGTGCCGACCCGCTTGAGGGCAATGTGCTCCCCTGCGATGGCGACGAAGTCGGTTGCCTCTCGCACGCGAACGACGTCTTCGTCGGCTATCCCCACGACCCGACGGTACCCCTCAGAGCTTGCGGTCGAAGTAGTCGAGGATGACCTCGAAGCGCTGCACCCGGTGCTTGGGGGCTCCAGCCCGCGAAAGCTCGTGGCTCTCGCCCGGGAAGCGCACGAACTCCACATCCCGTCCCAGGAGGCGAAGGGCGGTGAAGAGCTGCTCACCCTGCTCGATCGGGCAGCGCAGGTCGTTCTCGGAGTGCAGGACCAGCACCGGGGTGTGCATGTCCTTGACGTAGGTGATGGGTGACTGCCGCAGCAGCTCTTCGGGATCTTCGAGGTAGTCGACGCCCTGATAGGACCGGTCGAACACGGGTCCGAGGTCCGAGGTCCATGACATGGTGAACATGTTGTTGACGGCCCGCTCGGAGACGGCGGCCTTGAAGCGGTCGGTGTGGCCGATGACCCACGACGTCATGAAACCGCCGTAGGAGCCGCCAAGTATCCCGAGGCGATCGGGGTCGATGAGGTCGAAGCGCTCGATGGCGGCATCGACGACAGCCATCACGTCCTCGTAGTCGCATCCCCCCCACCCGGTGCCGGGATCAGGCGAGGCCTTTGGACCGCGGATGGCCCGTCCCCAGGCCTCGCCGAAGCCCGACGAGCCGCGGGGGTTGGTGTACAGGACGGCGTAGCCGGCGCCGGCCTGGACCTGGAACTCGTCGAAGACGCGGAACCCGTACTGGGTGAAGGGACCGCCGTGGACGTTGAGCAACGTTGGGTAGGTCTTGCCCGGCTCCAACGTGGTGGGTCGCACAAGCCAGGCCTCGACCTCGGTGCCGTCGGCGGACGTGGCCACGAACCGCTCCGGAACAGACGGGGGGTGCTGGGCGACGAAGGGCTTCGTGAAGTTGGTGAGCTGGCGGGGCTCGCCGTCGGCGGCCACGACGAAGATCTCGGTGAGGGCCTCGGACGAGCAGGCCGCGTAGGCCAGGACGCCACCGGCCTTGTCGAAGCCGGTGACGGTGACGTCGCCGCCGACCACCAGCTCGGGCTTGCCCTTGCCGTCGGCCGCGACCCGGTAGATGTGAGTGGCACATCGGTCCTCGACCTGGAACAGCAGGCTGTCGCCATCCCACACCGCCTCGCGGGCGCTGGCCAGATAGGGAGCGCAGGGACGGTCGAGGGAGGCGGTCAGCAGCTCGCCCGTCGGCGCCCCGCCGTCGAGGGCGTACACGCCGACCTGACCGTTCCGGGGGAGGTCGCGGCGGTCACCCCAGATGTAGGCCAGGCGGGTGCCGTCGGGCGACCAGGACGGCCGGCTGTGGGCCACCCCCGAGGACGTGAGGCGCTCGGGCTCGCCGCTGCCGTCGGCCGGGACGCGGTAGAGGTCGACGGCCCAGTCGATGTCCCACTCGTCGTGGCGACCGGCGGCCAACGCCAGGAACTTCCCGTCGGGTGACCACGCCAGTCCGCCGTCCTCGAAGGGCCCGGTGGTCACGGCCACCGGCTTGGTCGAGCCGTCGACCGGCACGGTGAAGAGGTGGCGGTGCCGGTCGATCGTCCAGCCCACGGTGTCGAGGCGGTAAGTGATGCGGTCGATGCGCCGGGGCGGACGGTCCTTGTCGGCCTCCTTGCCGTACCGCTCCTCGTCGCGGTCCCTCGCCCCGAAGGCAATGCGGGATCCGTCGGGTGACCAAGCGAGATCGTCGATCTCCTCCGGCCAGGTGGCGACCGTGGTGATCTCGCCCGGCCCGCCGACGGGCAGGACGTGCAGCGTCGAGCCCTTCTCGCCCCGATGGGAGGCGAAGGCCAGCAACCGCCCATCTGACGACCACCGAGCCTTGCCGTCTCGGTTGTCGCCCGCGGTGAGAGGTCGGGGCGGGCTCGAACCGTCGGTCGGGCTCAGCCAGACCCGGCTGCGGTACTCGTTGGCCTCGACGTCGACCGTCACGACCGAGAAGGTCACCCACGCCCCGTCGGGCGAGACGCGCGGGTCGCCGGCCTCGACCAGGGCGTCGATGTCGGCCGGCTTCACTTGGTGTCGCCGGTGGAGCTCGCCCCGAGGACGGCCTGGGCCGCCGACAGCCGGGCGATGGGGATGCGGAAGGGCGAACAACTCACGTAGTCGAGCCCGACTCGGTAGAAGAAGTCGATCGACTCAGGGTCACCGCCGTGCTCGCCGCACACACCGAGCTTGATGCCGGGGTTGGCCTTGCGGCCCTTCTCGACCGCCTCGGCGACCAGCGCGCCGACGCCGCTCTGGTCAAGGGTCTCGAAGGGGTTGCGCTTCAGGAGGCCCTGCTCGAGGTAGGCCGTCATCATCCGTCCCTCGACGTCGTCCCGGCTGAAGCCAAAGGTCATCTGGGTGAGGTCGTTGGTGCCGAAGCTGAAGAACTCGGCGTGCTCGGCCAAGTCGTCGGCCCGGATGGCGCCGCGGGGCGTCTCGACCATGGTGCCGATGAGGACCTCGATGGGGTTCTTGACGCCCTTGGTCGCGGTGGCGACGGCCTCCTCGACCCAGCTGCGGGCGAGGGCCAGCTCGGGGCCGGTGACGGTCAGCGGGATCATGATCTCGATGACCGGCCTCTGCTTGATGGTCTTGTCCGACGCGATGTCGGCCGCCGCCTCCATCAAGGCCCGCACCTGCATGGCGTAGAGACCGGGCTTCACCACCCCGAGGCGGACGCCGCGGGTGCCGAGCATGGGGTTGAACTCGTGCCACTGCTCGGCCGCTTCGAAGAGCTTCTCCTCCTCGGCGCTGAGCGAGCCCTCCTTGGCCCGCTTGATGGCGAGCTCCTCGGTCGAGGGAAGGAACTCGTGCAACGGCGGATCGAGAAGGCGCACGGTGACCGGCAGCCCTTTCATCGCCTTGAGGATCTCGAAGAAGTCAGCCTTCTGGACCTTTCGCAGTTCCTCGAGCGCGGCGGTCTCCTCGTCGTCGGTCTCGGCCAGGATCATGCGCCGCACCACAGGAAGGCGGTCGTCACCCAGGAACATGTGCTCGGTGCGGCAGAGCCCGATCCCTTCGGCGCCGAAATTCAGTGCGGCCTCGGCGTCGGGGCCGGTGTCGGCGTTGGCCCGCACCTTGAGCTTGCCCTTCCGGACGTCGTCGGCCCACCCGAGGATGACGTCGAACTCGGCGGGAGGCTTCGCCGCACTGAGGGCGACGGCTCCCAGGACGACCTCGCCTGTGGCCCCGTCGATCGAGATGACATCGCCTTCGTTGACGGTGACGCCCCCGACGGTGAACGACTTGGGGCCGATGCGCAGCGCCTCGGCGCCCACGACAGCCGGCTTGCCCCAGCCTCGGGCCACCACGGCGGCGTGGCTCACGAGTCCGCCCCTCGAGGTGAGGATGCCCTCGGCCACGATCATGCCGTGCACGTCCTCGGGGCTCGTCTCGGTGCGGACGAGCACGACCTGCTCACCGCGGTCGGCGGCGTCGAGGGCGTCGTCGGCCGTGAAGTAGGCCTTGCCCACCGCGGCACCGGGGCTGGCGCCCAGGCCCTTGGCGATGACCTTGGTCTGGGCCCCCGACTCGAACTGCGGGTGCAACACCTGGTCGAGGTGATCGGCGGTGACGCGCTGGATGGCCTCGGGACGCGAGATCGTCCACTTCTTGCCCTTCTGCGTGACCATGTCGACGGCCATCTTCAGGGCGGCCGCACCGGTGCGCTTGCCCACCCGGGTCTGCAGCATCCAGAGCTTGCCCTGCTCGATGGTGAACTCGGTGTCGCACATGTCGCGGTAGTGCTTCTCGAGGGCGGCGAAGATCGACGTCAGCTCCTTGTAGATCTTGGGGAACTTGTCGGCCAGGGCCGAGAGGGGCTCGGTGTTGCGGATGCCCGCCACCACATCTTCGCCCTGGGCGTTCACCAGGAAGTCGCCGTAGGCGCCCGCCTCGCCGGTGGCCGGGTCGCGGGTGAAGCCGACACCTGTGCCGCTGTTCTCGTCCCGGTTGCCGAACACCATCGTCTGGACGTTGACGGCGGTGCCGAGGTCGTGGCTGATGCGCTCGCGGTTGCGGTAGGCGATGGCCCGGGGGCCGTTCCACGAAGCGAAGACGGCCTCGATGGCGCCCCGCAGCTGGACGATCGGATCTTGGGGGAAGGGCTTGCCCGTCTCTCTGCGGACGATCTGCTTGTACGAGTCGACGAGGTAGCGCAGCAGCTCGATCGGGATGCCAGCGTCGCTCGTAGTACCAGCCAGCTCCTTGGCGGCGTCGAGGAGGGCGTCGAACTCCGTCCCCTCGATGCCTTGCACGATGCGCCCGTACATGGCGATGAAGCGGCGGTAGGAGTCGTAGGCGAAGCGCTCGTCGCTGGTCTGCTTGGCCAGGCCGTCGACGGACTCGTCGTTGAGACCCAGGTTGAGGACGGTGTCCATCATCCCCGGCATCGAGAACTTGGCCCCCGATCGCACGCTCACCAACAGCGGATCGGCCGGATCTCCGACGCGCTTTCCCATCGTCTTCTCGAGCTTCTTGAGCTGCTTGTCGATCTCTTGGGTGAGGCCGTCCGGCCATCCGCCCTTCATGTAGTCCCGGCAGGCGTCGGTGCTGATGGTGAACCCGGGCGGCACCGGCAGGCCGAGCACCGACGTCATCTCGGCCAGGTTGGCCCCCTTGCCCCCCAAAAGGTCCTTCTGCTGCATCGGCGGCTTCTTCTGGCCGTACTTGTGGTCAAAGGCGTAGACGTAGGTCACGGGCGCGAGCCTACCGACTCGCCTTGTTCGCCTTGGCGGCCGCCGGCTTCTTCGCTTTGGGCGTGCCCGACACGTACTTCCGGTGAATCACTTGGCGGGACACGCCCAGCACTCGGGCCACTTCGGCCCACGCCCATCCGTCGTCTCGAGCCTTCTTGACCACCTCGCGCTCGATCGCCCTCAGCTCCGCCTTGAGCTCGCGAACCACGACGAGCCCACGCGGCGGCCTGACGTCGATGTCGCTCACCAAGGCCTGCAACCGCTCCTGGCGAGTGGTCTGACGTTCCATCTGCGCCACTTCCTTGGCCACGAGATTGGCCACGTGGGCTCGATGCCATGCTTCTCGGTCGTCCATCGGTCGCCTCGTCCTCGATTGCGCTTCGGGCCGCGGTCAGCATGGGCTGACGAGCCCGGGGAGGGGATGCCCCCGCGGGAAGTGGTCAGCATGGGCTGACGAGGGAGCGGAGTCAACAGCCAACGGCGAGACGGTCAGCCAATGCTGACGCATGTGCGGCGGCGCGGCCGGCGAAGGTTAGAGGGCGAGGCGGGTGGCGAGCTCGTCGACGAGGGAGTCGATCGGGACGCGGACCTGCTCGAGGGAGTCGCGGTCGCGGATGGTGACGGCCCGGTCCTCGAGGGTGTCGAAGTCGACGGTGACGCAGAGGGGGGTGCCGATCTCATCCTGGCGGCGGTAGCGGCGGCCGATGGCCTGGGTCTCGTCGTAGTCGCACATCCACCGCGGCTGCACCAACGAGAGGACCTCGCGGGCGACCGGCGTCAGCGTGTCCTTCTTCGAGAGCGGCAGGACGGCGACCTTGTAGGGCGCCAGACGGGGATGCAACCGGAGCACGCTGCGCTTCTCACCGTTGACCTCGTCCTCGTCGAAGGCCGACAGGAGGAAGGCCATCATCGTGCGCGTGGCCCCGGCGGCGGGCTCGATGCAGTGGGGCACGTAGCGCTCCCCGCTGGCCTGGTCGAAGTACTCGAGCTTCTCGCCCGAGAACTTGGCGTGCTGTGTCAGGTCGTAGTCGCCGCGGTTGGCGATGCCCTCGAGCTCGTCCCACCCCCACGGGAACATGAACTCGACATCGGACGTGGCCGAGCTGTAGTGGCTCAGCTCGTCGGCGTCGTGGTCACGCAGCCGCAGGGCATCCGGCGGGATGCCGAGATCGAGGTACCAAGCTTTGCGCTCGTTGCGCCAGTAGTCGTACCACTCGGCCGACTCGGCGGGCGGTACGAAGAACTCCATCTCCATCTGCTCGAACTCGCGCGTCCGGAAGACGAAGTTGCCCGGCGTGATCTCGTTGCGGAACGACTTTCCGACCTGGGCGATGCCGAAGGGCGGCTTCTTGCGCGACGTCTGCAGAATGTTGGCGAAGTTGACGAACATGCCCTGGGCCGTCTCGGGCCGCAGGTACACCTCGGCGCCCGCCCCCTCGACGGGCCCGGCGTAGGTCTTGAACATGAGGTTGAACTGACGAGCCTCGGTGAAGGACTCCTTGGCCCCGCAGTTGGGGCACACGTTGGGGTCGTCGAGCTTGTCGAGGCGAAAGCGCTCGTTGCAGCTTCGGCAGTCAACGAGCGGATCGGTGAAGTTCTGAAGGTGGCCGCTCGCCTCCCAGATGGCGGGCGGCGAGAGGATGGCGGCGTCGAGGCCGACCACGTCGTCGCGTAGCTGCACCATCGAGCGCCACCACGCCTCCTTGACGTTTCGCAGCATGAGGACGCCGAGGGGCCCGTAGTCATAGGTCGACCGGAAGCCGCCGTAGATCTCGGCCGACGGGAAGATGAATCCCCGTCGCTTGCAGAGATTGACGATGTCCTCCATCGAGTCGGCCGGCATGACGAGCGAGGTTAGTGGAGGCCTTTCGCGGGCCCGGGACGATTAGCCGCGATCGAGGATGTGCACCGACCGCAACCGGCGCTCGATGTGATGCTCCATGGCCTGGGTCGCGAGGGCGTCGACCTCTTGCACGACCGGGCCGTCGGGCTCGGCCAGGGCCCGGTTCAGCTCGCCCCCGAGGACGCGGCGCATGAGGTCGAGGGCCTCGAGTGAGACGGGAGCGCCGCGGCGGTCGGTGCGACAGAGCACGCCCCCTTCCCCCAGGTCGAAGGCGACCAGGTCGTCGGTCGACCCGCAGACCGCGCACTGGTCGAGCAGGGGTCGGAAGCCCTCGAGGGCGAGCAGCTTCCAGTAGAAGGCGCCAACGGTCAGGGGGGCGTTGTTGGCGGCCAGCGACCGCAGCCCGTTGACGAGCATCTGGTAGAGCCGCGGGTTGGCCTCGCGCTCCTGGGCCAGCTGGTCGACGGCCTCGAGCATCGACGACGCCCGCGACAGGCGATCGAGGTCCTCCCGGATGGCCTTGAAGTGGTCGAGGGTCTCGGCCTGGCTGACGATGTCGAGCTCCCCTCGCCCCTCGTAGAACAGCGCGCTCAGGTGGCTGACGGGCTCGAGCCGGCTCCCGAAGCGGCTCTTGGTCTTGCGGACCCCCTTGGCGACGGCGCGCACCTTGCCGCGGCCCTCGGTCAGCAGCACGATGATGCGGTCGGCCTCACCCAGCCGGTAGGTGCGAAGGACGACCCCCTGGTCGCGGTAGAGGCCCACGCGACGGCGAGACCTACTCCTCGACGGCGCCGAAGCGCCGGTCGCGGCGCTGGAACTCGCGCACCGCTTCGAAGAGGTGGTCCCGGCGGAAGTCAGGCCACAGCACCTCGGTGAAGACAAGCTCGCTGTAGGCCATCTCCCAGAGCAGGAAGTTCGAGATGCGGAACTCCCCCGACGTGCGGATCATGAGATCGGGGTCGGGCATGTCGGGCAGATAGAGACGCGAGCGGATGGCCTTCTCGTCGATCTTGCTCGCCGGCACCCTCTCGTCAACCAGCTGGCGGACGGCATCGACGATCTCGGCCCGTCCGCCGTAGTTGAAGGCGATGGTGAAGGTCATCGTGCGGTTGGAAGCAGTCAGCGCCGCCGCCTCGTCCATGCGCTTCAGCAGGCGCTTCGGCACCCGCCAGTCCCGCCGCCCGGCGAAGCACATGCGGACACCGCGCTCGTTCAGCTCGTCGCGGCGTCGGGTGAGGATCGACTCGTTGAAGCCCATGAGGTAGCGGACCTCGTCGGGCGGGCGCTTCCAGTTCTCGGTCGAGAAGGCGTAGACGGTCAGCCACTTCACGCCGAGCTCGAGCGCCCCCTCGACGGTGTCGAACAGGGCCTCCTCGCCGGCGGCGTGGCCCTCGGTGCGGGGCAGGCCCCGCTTGCGGGCCCAGCGCCCGTTGCCGTCCATGACGCACGCGATGTGGGCCGGGATCCGGTTCGGATCGATGCCGTCGAGGTCCACCCGGGGACGGTACCGCGCCACTGCATGTGGTGAGCGCCGCTCAAATGGGTACAGACCCGACGTGCTCGACCGCCTCCTCGGACCCCTCGCCCGACGCTTTGCCTTCATGGCCACGGCTCTGCGCGTCCAGAAGCGCTTCAGTGAGGTCCACGGGGGGTGGCTGGCGTCGGCGGTGACCCTCACCGCGTTCCTCTCGCTCTTTCCCCTGATCCTCGTGGTCATCGCCGTCATTGGCTTCTTCTCGGCCCACGGGACCGACGTCGGCGGGAACATCATCCGCGGCCTCGGGCTACCGGCCGGTGACGCCACCAAGTCGGTGTTCTCGGCCATCGACACCGCCCAGAAGAGCCGGCGGGCGGCCTCGATCATCGGCATCGCCGGGCTCCTGTGGTCGGGTCTCGGGGTCGTCGCTGCCCTCGAGTACGCCATCGACACGGTCTGGCAGGTGCCGAGCCGCGGCATCAAGGACAAGCTCAGCGGCCTGGCCTGGCTCGTGGGTGCCGGCGTGATCCTCGGCGCCTCGTTCGCCCTCACGGCCGTCATCAACTTCCTGCCCGGGTTCCTCGCTCCCGTCGCCATCGCTGTGGGCCTGGCCGTCGACGTCGTGCTCTGGCTCTGGACCCTGAAGGTCCTCGGCAACCACGAGGTGGGGTGGCGGCCGCTGCTCCCGGGCGCTGTCCTCGGTGCCATCGGCTTCGAGATCCTCAAGGCGGTCGGGAGCATCTATGTCCCGCGGGCGGTGGCCTCGTCCTCGGCCCTCTACGGCTCGATCGGCGTGGTGTTCGCGGTGCTGGCGTGGCTCCTGTTCTTCGGACGCCTCGTCGTCTACGCCGCCGTCCTCAACGTCGTGCGCTGGGAAGAGGATCACGGCACCGTCACCGTCGAGATCGAGCTACCCAACCTCCCCGACCAGGTCCCCGTCGCCGCCACTCGCGCCGGCGAGGCCGAACCGACCCCGGCGGTCAGGGCCTCGGCCTAGAGCGAGGCGGCCGCCGGAAGCACCTCAGCGGCGATGAGGCGGACGTGGTCGAGGTCCTTGATGTCGAGAACCTGGAGGTAGGCCCGCTGGGCGCCGACCTTGGCGAACTCGGCCAGCTTGTCGACGCATTGCTGTGGTGTGCCGGCCACGTCGATGTTGGCCGGCGGGCGGCCGATGGCCTCGGCTCGCCGGTTGACCTCGGCCTCGTCGGCCCCACAGCAGATCGTCACCGCCGAGGAGAGCACCATCGAGGACGGGTCGCGTCCCGCCGCCTCGCACGCGGCGCGCACCCGGTCGAACTGGCCGCTGGCCGCGTCGACGGTGTGGAACGGCGTGTTGTACTCAGCGGCGAACTTGGCCGCCAGGCGCGGCGTCTTGGTCTTGCCGGCACCGCCCATGACGATCGGCGGGTGCGGCGTCTGGGTGGGCTTGGGCAGGGCCGGGCTGTCGGTCAGCGTGTAGTGCGAGCCCGAGAAGCTGAACTTCTCCCCCACTGGCGTGGACCAGAGTCCGGTGATGATCGAGAGCTGCTCCTCGAGGTGCTCGAAGCGCACACCAAAAGGCGGGAAGTCGATGCCGTAGGCGCTGTGCTCGTTGGGGTTCCAGCCCGTCCCCAGACCCAACTCGACCCGTCCGCCGCTCATGACGTCGACCTCGGCCACCGAGATGGCCAGCGGCCCGGGCAACCGGAACGTCACCGGAGAGACCAGCGTCCCCAACCGGATGCGCGATGTCTCTCGGGCCAGACCGGCGAGGGTGATCCACGCATCGGTGGGCCCGGGCAGGCCCGATCCCCCACCGAAGCTGATGTAGTGGTCAGAGCGGAAGAAGGCGTCGAAGCCCTCGTCCTCGGTCACCTTGGCGATCGCCAGCTGGTCGTCGTAGGACGCGCCCTGCTGCGGCTCGGTGAAGATGCGCAGATCCATCCCGCCGTCCTAGCAGATCGATGGAAAAGCAGCCGTTTCGCCCGGTTTCGGCGCAACATGCGGGTGTAGAGTTGGGTCTGTAGCGAGTCCGTAGCTCTCCCCTTCAGAGCAGAGGGGAAGCGCCCCTGGCTCAACCCAATACGGAGCCAGAGGCTGTGTCGGAGCCGACATCACTGCACGAGAGCATCGTGGCCTTGTCGCGTTACTTCGCGGGCGACGAGAACCTGCAGGCAACCCTGCAGACCGTCGTCGACCTGTCCCAGCAAGCCATCCCGCCCGCGGCCATGGTCGGCATCACCATGTTGGTCGACGAGAGGCCGGCGACGAGTGTTTTCACCGACGACGCCGCGCCGGAGGTCGACCGGGCGCAGTACAGCAGCGGCCGGGGCCCGTGTCTCGATGCCTTCCGAGAGGGCGACGTGAAGCGCATCAAGTCGACGGACTTCGAGGCCCGTTGGCCGGAGTTCGCGGCGGCCGCAGCCAAGCACGGCATCAAGAGCACCTTGTCGATGCCACTCGCCATCGAGGATCAGCGCCTCGGTGCCCTCAACCTCTACGCCACGACAGATGACGCCTTCTCCGAGGAAGACGAGCGATTGGCCACGGCGTTCGCCACTCAGGCCGCCATCGCCCTGGGCAACGCGTCGGCCTACTTCTCGGCGCAGGAGCTGACCGAAGGGCTTCGCACAGCCATGGAGTCGCGCGCCACCATCGAACAGGCCAAGGGCATCCTCATGGCCCAGTCGGCTGTCGGCCCCGACGAGGCGTTCGAACTGCTGCGCCGGGCATCACAGCGCGAGAACCGCAAGCTCCGCGACATCGCCCACGAAATCGTCGAGCGTGCTGCCGAGGGCAAGCCACCCGTCGAGCGCTGAGCCTCGCGCCGTCCCTGAAGACGTCACAGCCCCCGTCTACCCTCGGCCAGGTGGAGGAGGAAGAGGCCCCGACGCGGGTCGAGCGCAGCCGCGAGGCGGTGAGCGACGTCCTCGAGCGGATCGTCGCCGAGCTGCCGGGCGGCGGTGAGGCTCGTGTCGGGCAGCGGGAGATGGCCCAGGCGGTGGCCACTGCCATCACCGAGAGGCGTCACCTGGTGGTCCAGGCCGGGACGGGCACCGGCAAGTCCCTCGCCTACCTCGTCCCGGCCATCCTGAGCGGCCAGCGGGTGATGATCGCCACCGCGACCAAGGCCCTCCAGGATCAGCTGGCCACCAAGGACCTGCCCTTCCTCCAGGCCCACCTCGGGCTGCCCTTCGAGTTCGCCACCCTCAAGGGCCGGGCCAACTACCTGTGCGTGCAGCGGGCCCGCGAGGTGGCGGGGGGCGGGGGCGACGAGAACCAGCTCACCCTCGATGACGCCACGCCCAGCCAGGTCGGTGAGCTCGGCAAGGAGATCCTGGCTCTCATCGAGTGGGGCAAGACCACCGAGACCGGCGACCGCTCCGACCTGTCGTTCGAGCCCCGCCCCCGGGCCTGGTCCCAGGTCAGCGTCAACGCCATGGAGTGCCCCGGTGCGGCCAAGTGCCCATCGGGCGACGATTGCTTCGCCGAGGCGGCGCGCCAGCGGGCCGAGCTGGCCGACGTCATCGTCGTGAACACCCACCTCTACGGCACCCATCTAGCGACGGGCGGCTACGTCCTCCCCGAGCACGACGTCGTCATCTTCGACGAGGCCCACGAGCTCGAGGACGTCGCCGCTGCCAGCCTCGGTCTCGAGCTCGGCGCCGGCCGCTTCCGGGCCCTGGCTCGCAACGCCCAGGGCCTCATCAAGGACAGGTCGCGGGCCGACGTGGTGGCCGAAGGGGGCGAGGTCATCGAGTCGGCTCTGATGGCCTGGCACGGCCAGCGTTTCAAGCCCGGCCTCGACGAGAGCCTGAAGAACATCCTCATCTCGGTCGGCCAGCGAGTGTCCGAGCTCACCAGTGCGGTTCGCGCTGGCGACGGTGACGGCGCTCGCAAGGCCCGGGTCCTGCAGGCGTCGGGCCACATCCAGGGCGACATCGCCTTCCTCCTCGAGGCCGGGCCCGGCGACGTGCTCTGGGTCGAAGGGCCAGTCCACGCGCCGGTCTTGCGGGTGGCCCCCATCGACGTGGCCGCCAAGCTGCGGGAGAAGCTCTGGGACAACGTCACCGCCGTCCTCACCAGCGCCACCATCCCCAACAACCTGGCCACTCGAGTGGGCCTCCCCCCCGACGGCCACGACGTGCTCGACGTGGGCAGCCCGTTCGACTACGAGAGCAACGCCCTCCTCTACTGCCCGATGCACCTACCCGACCCCCGCCATGCCGACTACGAGGTGGCGATGCACGACGAGCTGGCCGCCCTCATCACCGCGGCGGGCGGTCGCACTCTCGCCCTCTTCACCAGCTGGCGGGCCATGGAGGCGGCGGCCAAGGCCATGACGGCGCGCCTCGACGTTCCCATCCTCACCCAGACCGATCTGCCCAAGCCCGCCCTGGTGAAGGCCTTCACCGACGACGAGTCGGCTTGCCTGTTCGCCACCATGGGCTTCTGGCAGGGCGTGGACGTGCCCGGGCGCTCGCTCTCGCTGGTAGTGCTCGACCGCATCCCCTTCCCCCGTCCCGACGAGCCCCTGATGCAGGCTCGCCGCGACCAGGCCGGGGCCGCCGCCTTCCGGGTGGTCGACCTGCCGCGCGCCGCCACCCTGCTGGCCCAAGGCTCGGGCCGCCTCATCCGCAACACCACCGACACCGGCGTCGTCGCCATCCTCGACCCGCGCCTTGGCAAGGCGGGCTACAAGTGGGATCTGGTGCGGGCCCTCCCGCCCATGCACCGAACTCGCGAGAGAGAAGAGGCCGAGCGCTTCCTTCGCCGCCTGGCCGACGCCGCCGAAGAGGGTCAGTAGCCGAGGCGGTCGAGGGCCTTGGCCCGGCGCTGCCAGTCCTTGTCGACCTTCACGAACAGCTCGAGGTAGGCGCCCTCGGGCAGCTGCTCGCGCACCCGGATGCCGGTCTCCTTGAGGATGGCGCCGCCCTTGCCGATCACGATGCCCTTCTGAGAGTCGCGCTCGACCAGGATCTCGCAGCGGATGCGCGGCCACTCCCACTCCGTCACCTGGGTGGCGATCGAGTGGGGCAGCTCCTCTCGGGCCACAGCCAGCAGCTGCTCGCGCACCAGCTCAGCCACCCAGAAGGCCTCGGGAACATCGGTGACAACGTCGTCGGGATACCAGAGCGGTCCCTCGGGCAGGCGGGCCACGATGCCGTCGACCAGCTCGGGCACCCCCTCCCCGGTCACCGCCGAGATGGGGAAGTACTCCGAGAAGTCGAGCTCCGAGGCGGCCAGCAGCTGGCTGATCACGACATCGCGGTCGGCGATGTCGATCTTGTTGACCACCAGCATCCCCGTCTTGGGGACCCGCTTGGCCACCCATCGGTCGCCCGTCCCCAGCGGCGCGGTGGCGTCGATCACCAGCATGGGGACGTCGACGTCTCCGATCGATGCCTCGGCCGTGTCGTTGAGCCGCTCGCCCAGCAGGGTCTTGGGCTTGTGGATGCCGGGCGTGTCGACGAACACGACCTGAGCGTCAGGCCGGTTGAGGACACCCCGGATCTGCGTCCTCGTCGTCTGCGGCTTGTCCGACACGATGCTGACCTTGGTGCCGAGGATGGCGTTCAGCAGCGTCGACTTGCCGACGTTCGGTCGCCCCACGAGGGTGGCGAACCCGCTCCTCACGCCGCGTCGTCGTCGGGAATCTTGGAGATGCGCACCCGGCCGATGCGCCGGCCCTGCACCTTCTCGGCCCGCAACCGGTGTCCGTTGAAGTCGACCGTCTCGCCCTCGGTGGGGACGTGACCGAGGAGGTTGAAGACCAGGCCACCGAGGGAGTCCCAGTCCCCCGTCGGCAAGTTGGCGTGCAGCAGGTCGTTGACCTCGTCGATAGGCATCCGGGCGTTGACCCGGACGTCACCGTTGGGCAGGGGCTCGATGTTGGCTTCCTCGACGTCGTACTCGTCGACGATCTCGCCCACCAGCTCTTCGATCAGGTCCTCGAGGGTGACCAAGCCAGCCGTGCCGCCGTATTCGTCGACCACCATGGCCATGTGGAACTTGTCCTTCTGCATCTCGCGCATGAGCTCGGACACCCGCTTGGTCTCGGGGACGAAGCGCGCCTCGCGCACGAGGGTGCGCACCTCGACGTCGGCCCGTCCCTCGCGCTCGGCCCGCAGGAGGTCCTTGGTGTAGATGAGCCCGACAACGTCGTCGATGCCCTGGTCGTAGACCGGTATGCGGCTGTACCCGGCGGCCATGGCCACCTCGATGACGTCGGCCACGCGGTCCTTGCCCTCGACCGCCACCATGTCGGTGCGGGGGATCATGACCTCTCGCACCACCGTGTCGCCGAACTCGATGATCGAGTGGATGAGGGCCCGCTCCTCGCGCTCGAGGACTTCCTCCTCGACGGCCACGTCGGCCATGGCCAGGATCTCCTGCTCGGAGACGTAGGGCCCTTCCTTCAGGCCCTTGCCGGGGATGATGACGTTGGCCAGGCCGATGAGGGCGCGGGCCAGGAAGCGAACGGGTGGGAAGGCGGCGATCGGGGCGACCAAGCGAGCCGAGAAGAGAGCAGCCCGCTCGGGGTGCTGCACGGCATAGGTCTTGGGCACCGCCTCGGCGACGACGAAGATGACGATCACTTCGAAAGCGGTCGCGGCGGCCACGCCCAAGGGGCCGAAGACGTGCTCGGCCACGACACCAACCAGGGTGGCGGCCACGAGGTGACACACCAACAGCAGGAAGAGGACGGGGTTCAGGAAGCGTTCGGGGCGCTCGACCAGGTGCACGAGCTTGGTCGCGCCCTTGCGGCCCTCCTCGTCGAGGGTGATGGCCTTGATGCGGTTCATCCGGGTGAGCGAGGTCTCGGCCGCGGCCAACACGCCGGAAAAGGCGATGAGCACCAGCACGGCCAGCAGCAGGATGGTGTCCGAGCGGGAGAAGCTGGTCGCCAGCACGTAGGTCATGGTCGTTTGTGGAACTGCTCGAGGAGCTCGCGCTCGCGGTGCTCCATCACCTCGGCCTCGTCCTCGTCGATGTGATCCATGCCCGTGAGGTGCAAGATGCCGTGCACCACCAAAAGGGCGATCTCGTCGTCGAAGGTGGTGGCCCGGTCGTCGTGGACGCCCTTCTCGACGTTGTGCTCGGCCACCCTCGGGCAGATGACGACATCGCCGAGGAGCGTGGGCAGGTCGGCTGGTTCGGCCGGCACGTAGCCCGGCCCGCTGCCGCCTGAGTCGGGCGAGCGACCACCCTCGATGGGCTCCTCGTCGATGGGGAAGGCCAGCACGTCGGTGGGCCCGTCCTTGCCGAGGAAGCGCTTGTTGAGGTCGGCCATGGCCGCCTCGTCGACGAACAGCAGCGACAGCTCGACGTCGCCCCTGACGCCCTCGGCCTTGATGACGGCCTCGGCCAGGCTCACCCAGCGCAAGGTCTCGACCGGTCGGTCGGTCTGCTCGTCAGCCACGAAGATCTCGATTGCCATCGTTTCCGATCAGCTCAGCGGTGGGCCCGCTCGTAGGCGGTGACGATGTCCTGGACGATGCGGTGGCGCACGACATCGCGGTGGGTGAGCTCGATCCACGCCAACCCGTCGATGTCCTTCAATATCTTGTCGAGCCCAGCGAGCCCCGACTTACCCCCAGCCAGGTCGACCTGGGTGATGTCACCGTTCACCACGACCTTCGAGCCGAAGCCGATGCGGGTGAGGAACATCTTCATCTGCTCCGGCGTCGTGTTCTGGGCCTCGTCGAGGATGATGAAGCTGTTGTTCAGGGTACGACCGCGCATGTACGCCAGTGGGGCGACCTCGATGGTCCCGCGCTCCATGAGCTTCTCGCGGCCGTCGGGGCCCAGCATGTCGAAGAGGGCGTCGTAGAGCGGACGGAGGTAGGGGTCGACCTTGGCCATGAGGTCGCCCGGCAAGAAGCCCAGCCGCTCACCGGCCTCGACGGCGGGCCGAGTGAGGATGATGCGCTCGACCTGCTTGGCCTGCAGGGCCTGCACGGCGAGAGCCACAGCCAGGTAGGACTTGCCGGTGCCGGCCGGGCCTACGCCGAACGTGATGACGTTGGCCGCGATGGCGTCGGCGTAGCGCTTCTGCCCGCTGGTCTTGGGCCGGACGCTGCGGCCCCGAGCCGATCGCAAGACCTCGGAGGTGAGCACCTCGGACGGGCGCTCGTCGGACTTCACCATCTCGATGGCTCGGCCCACGTTGGTCACCTCGAGGGGCTCGCCTCGCTCGAGCAGCATCTGGAGCTCGACGAAGACCTTGGCCGCCTGGTCGGCCTCTTCACCGTCGAGCGTGATCTCGTTGCCCCGCACGTGGATCGACGTGCCGGGAAAGGAAGCCTCGATGAGGCGCAGGAGCTCGTCCCGCTGGCCCAAGAGGCCAGCCATGAGGTGATTGGGGACGGAGACGTTGACTGGGGTTGGTGACAATGGCGTTCTGACGGAAAGGCTACCGCTAGCCCGGGGGCCAACCCATGCTTCTGCCGCCCAGGACGTGCAGATGCAGGTGGGGCACCGAGTTGTTGGAGTCCTCGCCCACGTTGAAGACCAGGCGGTACCCCCGCTCAGAGAGCCCCTCCTGGCGGGCGACCTGCTGGGCGGTCGTGAACAGCTCGGCGATGATCTCGGCGTGGCCGGGCTCGATGGTGTCGGCGTCGTCGATGTGCTCACGAGGCACCACCAGCACATGGGTGGGCATGGCCGGGTTCAGGTCGCGGAAGGCATAGGTCCGTTCGGTCGAGACCACCTCGGTGGAGGGGATCTCACCGGCGGCGATCTTGCAGAAGAGGCAATCGGAGCCGCTCACGGCGCGAACGTTAACCTCCGCGATGGTGACGACCCCGGGCGATGACCTCCTCGCCGACCTGGCGCGCTGGACGAGCGACCAGCAGATCGACGAGGCGGCCAAGGCCAGGACCCGCGAGCGATGGCTGCGCCAGCAGGCCGAAGAAGACGCTCGCTTCGCCGGGCTCGTCCTCGACTTGGCCGAGCGGGGCGACCACGTGGTGGTGCGGGGCGCGAGCGGCCGGATGTACCGAGGCGAGATCGCCGGTGTGGGTCGTGACTTCATCGTGGTGCGCACGGCCTCGGGCTCGCGCGCCGCGCTTCTCACCTTCGACGCGGTGACGACGATCCGCCCCGAGCCCGGGTTGACGACGCCCGCGGCCAACAGTGAGCGAGACGCCTCGCTGGCCGCCACCCTGGCCGACGTGCTCGGCGGGCTGGTGGCCGACCGCCCTCGCCTGCAGGTGATCGCCGGTGGCGACGCTCTGGCCGGCGAGCTGCGGGCCGTGGGCCACGACGTGGCGTCCCTCCGCCTCGACACCAACCCGCCGGCCACCGTCTATGTGCGGCTCGGCCCGGTGGTCGAGGTCGTCCTGCTCGCTTAGGAGCCGGCCTCCGGGTAGAGGTGGGACAACGTGCCGGGCTGGATCTTGATCGACTCGACGAAGCGGTCAACGTCGTCGGGCTTGAGGCGGATCACGCGGCCGAATTGGTAGGCCTCGAGCTGGCCCTCGTTGATGAACTTGTAGAGGGTGCGGAGG
>JAUTXA010000026.1 GCA_030838265.1 Actinomycetota bacterium
CCCTCTAGAATCGGACTCGATGCGCACCCTGCGCCTGCTCCTTCCGATCGCCCTCATCGCCCCGGCGTTCGTCGCCGGCCCGGCCGAAGCCAGCCCTTCGAGCTTCGTGGCCACCATGACGGCCGAGGAAGTGCAGCCGGTTCCCGGCCCGCCGGGCGCCAAGGGCACGGCCAAGATCGTGGCCGACCAGGAGGCCCAGAAGGTCTGCTACAAGCTGACCTACGACGGTCCCGGTCCGATGACCGCCGCCCATATCCACCGGGGCGAGAAGGGCATGACCGGGCCGGTCACGATCCCGCTCGACATCAACGCCGACTGCGTGAGCCCTGCCCCGGCCGAGATCAAGGCCCTGGTCGACTGGCCCGACGGGTACTACGTCGAGATCCACACCATCGTCTTCCAGCAGAATGGCGCGGTGCGCGGTCAGACGGTGCCGGAGGGGGGCGGGAGCCCCCCGGCCCACCAGCAGCAACACCAGCACTGAACGCTCAGCGTCAGCCCAGGAATCTGGAAGGTTCCGGTTCCCAGGGCTAGCATCCGGGGCACACCGAACCACAGTTCAGGGGAGGAATCGTGGGACGTCATCGTCGCGGCGTGGTTGTCGCCGCTTCGCTCGCACTAGCCCTTATCACCGTCGGTCCCGTATCGGCCGGAACGCCTCAGCGGGTGGCCAATCCACAGGCCCCGGAGGCGACCGGATCACCGGAGGAGATCGGCCAGTGGACCCATCCGTTCGAGGAAGGCGGGGCCGAGACGCCCCGCTGCGAACGGAAGGACGCGCTGCTCAAGGGCGAGATCTTCTGCAAGGTCGCCGCCGTCACGCTCGCCGTTCTGCCTGACGGGCGCATCTACTACGCCAACGGCATCGAGGCCGACGAGAACGTCAAGTACTCCTACGAGTTCGAGCTCGGCAACCGCACCCGGGCCGACCGGACCCGGGTGCTCGACCTGCGGGGTTCGACGCCGCAGTGGACGACTCCGTCGGCCGAGTCGGGCGCGTCCTGGAACCCGCAGGTGAAGCCGGGCGCCACCAGCACCAACGGCGATCCCTTCGGGTACCTCGGCGCTCCGGGCCGCCCCGGTGACGGATTCGTCGGCTCGAAGTGGGGCAAGCTCGGCGGCCCGCCGCAGCAGCCCAGCTCGCCGCCCGACGACAAGCCCTACAAGGAGCGCAGCACGTTCTGCGCCGACATCGCCCAGCTGGCCGACGGCCGCATGCTCATGGCCGGCGGCACCGACTACTACAACGAGCCGTCGCTCATGGACCGGGACGAGGGCGCTCCGGCCGACGTCGGGCTGCTCGAGCTCGAGGGCCTGCGGGCGTCGTGGATCTTCGACCCGAAGGACGACTCCCACACCGCCACCGCGCCGATGAAGTACGGGCGGTGGTACCCCAGCCTGGTCACGATGCCGGACGGGAAGATCACCGTGTTCAGCGGGGTCACCAAGCTGCTGAAGTCGACCCAGATGGGTCAGGTCCGGCGCACCGAGACGTTCGACCCGTCCAGCAACACGTGGGCGGAGAACTACGTCGGCGACGAGTCGGAGACGGCGCTGCCGCTCTTCTCCCGGCTCACCCTGATGCCGAACGGCAAGGTGCTCTTCAACGGCGTCGGCCAGAACTTCGGGCCGAACGGCACGGACTTCGAAGAAGCGACGTTCAACTTCCAGAAGATGTGGGATCCGGCCACCAAGAAGTGGGACATCGTCGGCCCGGCTCTCCTGGGGTCCCGGGGCAGCGCCTCCCAGGTCATGCTGCCGCTCAAGGCGCCCTACAACGAAGGGTCGATCATCACCTTCGGCGGCACCATCGGGATCCCGCCGGGCGAGGCGATGGCCACCAACCTGTCGACCGTCACCACCGTCACCAAGGACGGCAAGGTGACCAACCGCCTGACCAAGGGCCAGCTCAACAACCGCCGGTGGTTCCACAGCGGAACCATCCTCCCCGACGGCACCATCCTCGCCAGCAGCGGCGGTGACAAGGACTCGCTCCAGTTGCCGGGCTACGAGATCGCCGTCCGCCAGGCCGAGCTCTACGACCCGGCCACCGACAGCTGGAAGGCGGTCGCCTCCGAGGCGCGGGACCGGCACTACCACGAGGCGGCGACCCTGCTGCCCGATGGCCGCGTCCTCTCCGGCGGCATGTCCAGCGTGGCCACCATGTACGGCCACCGCCGGGACCAGGGCAACGGCTTCTTCGCCAACAACGAGAAGGACTCGAGCTTCGAGATCTACAGCCCGCCCTACCTGTTCCGGGGTCCGCGGCCGGAGATCGCCTCCGCTCCTTCAGGCGTGGCGTGGGGCTCGCAGTTCAAGGTCAACATGGTCGGCTCGGACGAGATCGGCAGCGTGGCCCTGATCCGCACCGGCTCTCCGCAGCACGGCCTCGACACCGACGTCCGCTCAATCGAGCTGGAGTTCAAGCAGGACGGCAGCACGCTGACGGCCAGTGCGCCGCCCAGCGGTGTGATCGCTCCGCCCGGCTACTACTACCTGTTCGTCAACAAGAAGTCGCCCAAGGGTCTCATCCCGTCGGTGGCGGCCATCGTCCGGGTCGGTGACCTCCTCAGCGCCAGCGCCCTCGGCAACAAGCCGGCGCTCATCCCGATGCGGGACTCCTCGGTGGCGGGCAACGCCGGCTCGGCCACGCCCGACGAGAACAGTTCCATGAACGACTTCGGCGAGTGCACCGGCTGCGCCAAGGGCGAGCGGGGCGGCATGCGCCACGACCTGCAGCAGTCGAACCCGGCGCTGCAGCAGCTCCCACTTTCGGCCGACGATGACGGGCCCTTGTCGCGACCGCCGTCATCGTCCGAGCCGGCCGTCGCATCGTCGTCGATCAGATTGCGCTC
>JAUTXA010000027.1 GCA_030838265.1 Actinomycetota bacterium
GCACCACCGTGGTCGACGTGGAGCCACGGGAGGGCCTGCGGGGCGGGGTCGATGACGGCCGGGCTGCCGGCGCTGGCCCCCGAGAGCTGCGGCCCGGCGGCCAGAAGAACGGCGGCGAGCAGCAGAAGGGTTGTGCGGCGCGCGCCGAGACGGGTCATCCGCACAGGACTTCTCGTCCCGACGATCGAAGTCCTGCTCCCGACTCTCTCAGGCGACGCGGCGGAGGGGGCCCGGCAGGCGAGGGAGCACCTGGCGGGCCACGAGGCCGGCGGTCAGCATGGCGGCCTGTCGAGGGCGGTCCCACGACAGGCGGTACTGACGACGCAACGGCGGCGGCAGGAGGCCCACCGTCACCTGGCGGCCGAGCTCGACGAACGGTTCGGCCACCCACGGCAGCTTCGGGTGCAGGATCGACCGAGCGAGCTGCCGCGCCTCATCCGTCACCTCGAGGGTGCCGACCATGGCCCGGACGTAGGCCCTGAACGACGCGAGGTCGGGAGGCTGCAGCTCGATCGGAACTCCCAAGAGCTCGGCGACGAGCATCGACTGCCGGTAGTACTCGTCCTGGTCTTCCGGCGAGAGCCCGCCGAGGAAGCGGCTGTGGATGCGCATGGCGGTGTCGACGAGCGTGCTGTGCACCCAGAGCAAGAGCTGCGGGTCGGTGGCGTGATAGCCGTCGCCCCGCACCCGCTGGTGGACGGCGTCGATGACCGCCGCCGTCTCCCGGGCGTGCTCCTCGGTCCCGAAGACGATCGTGTAGCTGGCGTCGAGGGTGGCCCGCAGGCGGGCGAACGGATCGGACTCGAAGCCGCTGTGCTCGGCCACCCCTCTGGCCACCATCGGGTGGGCCAGCTGCATGAGCAGCGCCCGTCCACCCCCCAGGATCAGTGTCGCCTCACCGTCAACCCGTCGGATGACTGCGTCAGGCGGGAAGAGCCCAGCCTCGCTGCTCACGCCGTCGAGGGTACCGGGCGTCGACCCTCGTGGCTCTGGCACCAGATCTGGCCGCCAGGGCGGCCAGATCTGGTGCCAAAACCAGGCTGGCTAGGCCGGCGTCGGCACGCGGCCGTACAACGTGGTGCGCTGCTCGAGGCGTCGGCCCAGCGGCTCGACGATGGCCCGGAAGCCGGTCTCGTCCATGGCCTGGCCGTGGGAGGCACCGGCAGCGCGCGAGATGTTCTCGTCGATGAGGGTGCCGCCGAGGTCGTTGGCGCCGGCCCGCAGGACCTGTTGGGCCCCGTGGGCTCCCATCTTCACCCACGACACCTGCACGTTGGGGACGAGCTCGCGATAGGCGATGCGGGCTACGGCGTGCATCAGAAGCGCCTCGCGGAAGGTGGGGCCTCGACGGCTCTTGCGCTGGAGGTAGATCGGCGCCGCCATGTGCACGAAGGGAAGCGGCACGAACTCGGTGAAGCCGCCGGTCTCGCGCTGCAGGTCGCGGGTGCGGGCGATGTGCCGGGCCCAGTGCACGGGCTGCTCGACCGACCCGAACATGATGGTGATGTTCGACCGCAGACCCACCGAGTGGGCGGTGCGGTGGGCGTCGAGCCACTCTTGGGTGTCGACCTTGTCGGGGCAGAGGATGGCCCTGATCTCGTCGTCGAGGATCTCGGCGGCCGTGCCGGGCAGCGTCTTGAGCCCGGCGTCCATAAGCCGGCGCAGATAGGAGTCGAGGGGCTCGTCGAGTCGCTTGGCCCCCTCGGTCACCTCGAGGGCGGTGAAGCCGTGGATGTGGATGGTCTCCGACGCCGCTCGCACCGCCTTGATGACCTCGAGGTAGTAGTCGCCGTCGAACGAGGGGTGGATTCCCCCCTGCAGGCAGACCTCGGTCGCCCCCATGGCCTCGGCCTCGGCCACCCGCGACGAGATCTCGTCGAGCCCGAGCAGGTAAGGCGCCCCCCGCAGGTTCAGCGAGAGCGGACCCTTCGAGAAGGCGCAGAATCGGCACTTGAAGGTGCAGACATTGGTGTAGTTGATGTTGCGGTTGGCCACCCAGGTCACGGAGTCGCCCACGATCTCCTGCCGCAGCTCGTCGGCCACCTGGGCGACGGCTGCCACCTCAGCGCCGCGCGCCGAGAAGAGCGTGACCATCTGGTCGACGTCGACCTCGTGGCCCATCAGGACACCCGCGAGCACCTCGCCGACCGCTCCACCAGCGCGCGCCGGCGCGGGCAGGAGTGTCGGGGGCTCGACGTCGGCCCCGGAGTACCACGGGTCGGCGGGCTCGCGGGCCAGCGATTCGGCATCGCTGTGGTCGAGCACCACGAACCGCATGGCCGG
Organism: Actinomycetota bacterium; assembly: GCA_030838265.1. Taxonomy (GTDB): domain Bacteria; phylum Actinomycetota; class Acidimicrobiia; order Acidimicrobiales; family BP-101; genus BP-101. The sequence continues at coordinate 2,284 of JAUTXA010000027.1, forward strand.
GTCGAGCCAACGCTCGGCATCGAGGGCGAACTCGGGGTAGATGGTGAGGCGGGGCGCCAGTGCCAAACCGCGCGACTCGGTGATTTGCCGCAGTCGCTCGAGGGCGGGCCACGGGCGCTCCGGGTTCACGTGGTCAGGGGTCACGGGTGAGACGCCGCCCCAGTCGTCGATGCCGGCATCGAGGAGGCGGCCGAAGTCCTCCGACAGGTTGGGCGGCGCTTGCAGGTGAATGTCGGCGGGCAGCACCAGGCGGGCGGCGGCTATCGACCAGAGGAACTCATCGGGAGGACACGGCGGAGCGGCGTGCATCGAGGTGCCGTCTTTGGGCAGGAAGTTCTGGACGATGACCTCTTGCACGTGGCCGTGACGACGGTGAGAGGCGGCGATGGCTTCCAGCGCGTCGAGCCGGTCGGTGCGCGACTCGCCGATGCCGCAGAGGATGCCGGTGGTGTACGGGATCTGCCCAACGCCGGCGGCCTCGAGGGTCGCCAGTCGCCGGGCCGGCTCCTTGTCGGGACAGCCGCGGTGGCAGTCGAGGTCGGGGTTCAGCGACTCGAGCATCATTCCCTGCGACGCCGAGACGGTGCGAAGTCGGCCCAGCTCGTCGGCGGTCATGGCACCGGGGTTGGCGTGAGGGAGCAGGCCCGTCTCGTCCCGAACCAAGGCGCACATGGCCACCAGGTAGTCGACCGTCGATCCGTACCCCGCGGCGGTCAGCCACTCGCGGGCGGCTGGGTAGCGGTCCTCGGGGCGCTCGCCCAAGGTGAACAGAGCCTCGGTGCACCCGGCGACCGCGCCGGCGCGGGCGATGGCGAGGACCTCGTCAGGCGAGAGGTACGGAGCCTGCACCCGCGCCGGCGGCTGGGCGAAGGTGCAGTAGCCGCACTTGTCGCGGCACAGATGGGTGAGGGGGATGAAGACCTTCGGTGAGTAGGTGATGCGCGTGCCGAAGGCCTCGTCACGCACCGCGGCGGCAGCCGCCAACAGCTCGTCGAGAGTGAGGGCGAGCAGGTCGGTGGTCACGGTGGACTCCATGGGGTTAGGCGCTCCGCTCCGCGCCGGGGCCGGGCCGGCTGGCGATGCCGGCAGGCGTGATGGTCTGGTCGCAGTGCCAGCAGATGAAGGTCTGGTCGAGGGGGTGGCCGCAGGCCCGGTGGGTCAGGACCGTCGGAGGGCCCCCGTCAGCAGCCAGCCAGTGGTCGCCCCAGCGCATCAGGGCCACGAGGGCGGGGGAGAGGTCGACGCCCATCGACGTGAGCCGGTACTCGTAGCGGACGGGGTGCTGCTGGTAGGGCTGGCGCTCGAGAACGCCGTGGGCGACCAGCTTCTGCAGCCGGTCCGTCAAGATGTTGCGGGCGATGCCAAGGTCCCGCTGCAGCTCGTCGAAGCGACGCACACCCCGGAAGGCGTCTCGCAGGATCAGGAGCGTCCAGCGGTCACCGATGATCTCGAGGGTGCGGGCGATCGAGCAAGCGCTCTCGCCCGGCTGGGAGGCCACGGCGGCACGCTACCCACCTGAGTTTCAGATCGCAACCGACCCGGTCACCCCGCTAGCTGCAGGTGGCCGACCAGACACAATCGTGGAACGAGGTGGCGCTCAGCGGGTTCGACGGCTCGACGACCTTCGTCGAGCCACTCACCAGCTCGATCTTCTCCGACGCGATCAGGGCGGCCGACGCACTGTTGGTCTGGGCGTTGGTGAACGACACGGTGCCGAGGTTGGGCATGCTTGCGAAGCCGGCGTTGGTGCCGAGGATCAGCGGGGTCTCGGTGATCCACTCGGCCGAACCGTGACCCGAGGCGTAGGGGACCGTCTGGGTGAAGGTGACGTTGCGGGTGACGCTGGTGAGGGTGATGGTCCACACGTTGCTGCCGGTCGTCCCGACCTCGCGGATGTCGGCGTGGAAGGCGTCACCCGGGTTGACCGGCATGTTGGTGATCTCGAGGCTGGGGCCGGGGATGATCTCCCACCACGCGCTGTAGGACGGTGTGCCATCGGCGGCCACGTCTTGCTCGGTCCCGGTCTGGATCAGGGTCTGGTCCTGGGTGAGGCAGTTGGCATCGAGGCAACCGCCGCCGATCCCTATCCATACCGACGAGTACTCGTCGGCGCCACGGGTGTGCTGGGAGGCCGTGGGGACGACCCAGTCCCCGGCGATCTGGGTGAAGATCTTGCCGCCCTTCTCGATGGTCCCCTGCATGTAGCCGCCCCAGTTCGAGGACTGGTTGGTGCTCACGCGAGCCAGGGTCTGGCCGTGGGAGGCGAGCCCGGCGGCCCCGCCGGCGGTGGCGCTGCCCATCACGAGGAGGCAGGCGACGGCCGGGATGAGGAGGATCCGAAGGAGGCGCATGGTGCCCGCGCGCCTACCCAGAACGGGGCAATCCGACACCTCCTTCCGTCGCCCCGGGTTCAGGTACGCGGCGCGGCGCTGGGGTCGACCAGCCAGACCACGCGGTCGGCGCGCACCCGGGCGGCGGGCACGTCGCGTCCGTCGTAGACGGCCTGCATTGCCTCTTGCTTCTCGGCCCCCTTCACCGTCACGAGGATGAGTCGCCCTCGTTCGATGCCCGAGAATGTCAGGGTCATGCGGGGGTAGGGGTTGTTGCCGGACGGGTCCTCGTTGCGCACCACCAGTCTCCCGGGGTCGGCGTCGAGGGCGGGCGAGTCGGGGAACAGCGATGCGGTGTGGCCGTCCTTGCCGAGGCCAAGGTGGATCACGTCGAGCCGGCCGACGTCACCGAGCCGCAGCTGGTAGGGATCGGGTCCCTCTTCACAGCGCATCGGGTACATGGCGTTGGCCGCCCCCACCTTCTCGAGCAGGGCCTCTCGCCCCAAGCGGAAGTTGGACGCCGGATCATCGAGGGCGACGCAGCGCTCGTCGCCCCAGTAGACGTCGACCTGCCACCAGTCGATGGGCTCGGCGCCCACGGTAGCCAGGCACTCGTAGCAGGCCCGAGCCGTCTCGCCGCCCGACAGGGCGATCGAGAAGCCGTCGTCGGGACGGGCCTGGAACGCCTCGACGACGCGCTGGGCGAAGGCGCCCGGCACATCGTCGACGATCACTAGCTCTCCGTGCATCAAGGGCGAGAGCCTAGAGGCGGTCAGGGCTCACGCCAGCGCCTACCGTCCCGCTCCAACAGATGATCGGCCTCGGGCGGTCCCCAGGTGCCCGCCGGGTAGGTCGCGAGGGTGACGTCGGGGCTCTGCCAGGCCTCGAGCACAGGCTCGACGATCCGCCAGGCCTGCTCGACCTCGTCGCTGCGGATGAACAGCGTCGGGTCGCCGGTCATGGCGTCGAGGAGGAGGCGCTCATAGGCGTCGGGCGGCTCCTCGGCGAACGACTCCCGGTACGAGAAGTCCATGGTGACGTCGCGCACCGTGAAGGCCTGACCCGGGACCTTGGCCCCGAAGCGAAGGGTGATCCCCTCGTCGGGCTGGATGCGCACGCTGAGGGCGTTGGGGTGAAGGCCCGTGGTCTCGCTCGAGGCGAATGGAAGGTGGGGCACTCCCTTGAACTCCATGGCCACCTCGGTGACGCGGTGGGGGAGTCGCTTGCCGGTTCGGATGTAGAAGGGCACGCCGGCCCACCGCCAGTTGTCGATCTGCAGCTTGGCCGCCATGAAGGTCTCCGTGCGGCTGTCGCGGGCGACATCCTCCTCGTCGTGGTAGCCGACAACCTCCTTTCCGTCGACCGTGCCGGCCACGTACTGACCGCGGATGACCTCGTTGCCCACCTTGTCGGGCGTGAGGATGTCGACGGCCCGCAGCAGCTTCACCTTCTCGTCGCGGATGCCCTGCGGGTCGATCGTCGCCGGGGGCTCCATGGCGGTGATGGCCAGCACCTGAAGCAGATGGTTCTGCACGATGTCGCGCAAGGCGCCCGCCGTCTCGTAGAAGCCGCCGCGGTGACCGACGCCCAGCTCCTCGGCCACCGTGATCTGGACGGAGTCGACGTAGCGGCGGTTCCAGATGGGCTCGAAGATGGCATTGGCGAAGCGCAGGGCCAGGACGTTCTGGACTGTCTCCTTCCCCAGGTAGTGATCGATCCGGTACACCTGCTCCTCGGCGAACACGGCGTGGACCTGCTGGTCGAGCTGGCGGGCGCTGGAGAGGTCGCGGCCGAAGGGCTTCTCGATCACGATGCGGACGAAGCCGTCCTCGGACTTCGGCCTGTTCATCCCGTGGCGGCCCATGGCCTCGACCACAGGGGGAACGACGGACGGGACAGTCGCCATGTAGTGGACTCGGTTGCAGCTCGTCCCCCGGCTGGCGTCCAGCTCGTCGAGCACCTTGGCCAGGGCATCGAAGGTGTCGTCGTGGGCGTAGTCGCCGGCGACGTAGCGAAACCCGGCCACCATGTCCCGCCAGGCCGGGCCTGCGTCGGGGGTGGCCTCGAGGACGCGCTGCCGGAAGTCCTCGTCGTCCATCTCGGTGCGGGCCACACCGACCACCGCGAACCCGTCCACCAGCGAGCCGCGCTCGGCGGCCGAGGCCAGGCCCGGCATCAGCTTTCGACTGGTGAGGTCGCCCGACGCGCCGAACACGATGAGGGCAGTCGGCGGCGCCTTCCGGCGACCGGCGGCGTCAGCGGCCACCGAAGCTCACGCGATCTCGGACAGGTCGTCGACCGCGACCCGCAGCACCCGCCGATCATGGGTCACCAGGCTCTGATGGTCACCGATGGCCTGAGCCGCGATAAGGGTGCCGAAGTCATACGGGTGCTCAGGGATGGGCAGTTCGGCGGTCGGGTTCCGCGCCACGATCTGCACGGCCACCACCTCGTTCGGACCGCCCTTGTGCAGCTGGCCCGTCGAGTGGAGGAAGCGAGGTCCGTAGCCGGCGGTGACGGCCACACCGCCGAGGCCGTCGCGCACCGTCCGGCGCAAGCGCTCGAGGGCGTCCTCCTGGCCGTAGGGCAGGTAGGCCTGGATCGACACGTAGTCGCCGGGACGGACGTGGCCCTCGAGCCACGAGCTCACCGTCGCCGGGTCGTCGCTCGCCGTCCGGGGCAGCGGGAGGGCGTCGAGCACCTTGGCCGTGTTGTTCTTCGACTCGGTCACGTTGGGCTCGTCGAAGGGATCGATGCCGAGGACGTGGCCGGCCACCGCGGTGGCGACCTCCCACTTGTAAAACTCGGCGGCCAGGTCGAGCGGGTCGTCGACTTCGAGGGCGACGACGTGGCGATCGGTCCCCGTCTCGACCTCAGTCGTCGGCACCGGGACGCACCCCGTGCCCTGCTTCCCGGTGGATTCGGCGATCAGCTGCTCGACCCAGAGGCCGAAGGCGGCAAAGGCCTCGGGCACGACGATGGTGATCTTGTCCCGCCCTTCCTGCGCGGCCTGGCCCATGGCCAGGCCCAGCTCGACGGCTCCGTCCCGATCGGCGGCCAGGGCCCGCTCGCAGATGGCGGCCAGGTCGTAGCCGAGGAGGGCGGCGGGGACCATGCCGAAGTACGACAGGACCGAGTAGCGCCCGCCGATGTCGGCCTGGTTCTCGAAGACGCGGTGAAAGCCGCGCTCCTGCCCCAAGGCGGCGAGGGGTGTGCCGGGGTCGGTGATGGCCGCGTAGCGGGTCGGGTCGGGCACCCGGGCCCAGCAGTGGGCGAGCAGGGCGTTGGGCTCGAGCGTCGTCCCCGACTTCGACGAGACGACGAAGAAGGAGTCGCCCAAGGGGGTCTCGAGCACCGTCGCCGGATCGGTCGTGTCGAGGACGACGAGGCGGTCTGAGTCGATCGCGGCCCGCAGCACCTCGGGACCCAGTGAGGACCCGCCCATCCCGAGCAGCACCACCCGTTCGCGATCGATGCTGTCGGCCCACGCCCTCAGGTCGGCGGCCTCCTCGGCCATGCGCCGGGGCACGTCGAGCCACCCGAGGCGGTTGGCCGAGACATTGCCCTCGGGCCACAGCGACGCATCCCGCGCCTCGAGCCGGGAGAGGAGGTCGCTCACGAGCCGTTGGCGAGGGCGTTGGCCTTGTCGGTCAGGCTCTGGAGGAGCTCGTCGAACGACTTGGTGAAGGCCGCCACCCCCTCGTCCTCGAGGACCTTGGCCACGTCGTCCATGTCGACACCGACGTCGTGCAGCGACGCGAGGGTGCGCTCGGCCTCGTCGACCCCGTCCTCGATGCGGTCGGAGACGGTGCCGTGGTCCTCGAGGGCGGTCAGGGTCGCGTCGGGGACGGTGTTGACGGTGTCCGGGCCCATCAGCGGCTCGACGTAGAGCAGGTCGGGATAGGCAGGGTTCTTGGTCGAGGTCGACGCCCACAGCGGCCGTTGGAGGCGGGCCCCTTGGGCGGCCAAGGCCTCCCACCGCTCGCCCGTGAAGCGTTGCCGGAACAGCCGGTAGGCCAGCTTGGCCTGGGCGACGGCCGCCTTCCCGCGCAGCGCCAGGGCCTCAGGCGAGCCGATGGCGTCGAGGCGGCGGTCGACCTCGGTGTCGACCCGGCTTACGAAGAACGAGGCCACGCTGGCCACGCTGGCCAGGTCGCCCTGGCAGGCCTCGAGCCCGCTCAGGTAGGCCTCGATGACATCGGCGTAGCGATCGAGCCCAAAGATCAAGGTGATGTTGATGCTGCGGCCCTCACCGATCATCTGGCTGATGGCGGGGATGCCTGCCGCCGTGGCCGGGATCTTGACCAGGAGGTTGGGCTCGGCGATCTGGGTGTGGAACCGGCGGGCATCGGCGGCCGTGCCCTCGGTGTCGTGGGCCAGGGCGGGCGAGACCTCGAGCGACACGAAGCCGTCGGTGCCATCGCTGCTGTCGTAGACGGGCCGCAGGACCCGCAGGGCGTTGGTGATGTCGTCGATGACCAGACCCCAGTACGCCTCCTCGACCGAGCCCTTCTTGATGAGGTCGGCGAACTCGGCGTCGTAGTCGTCGCCGCCGGCGATGGCCTTTTGGAAGATGGTCGGGTTCGAGGTGACACCGCGCACGCCCTCGGCCACCAGCGTCGCCAGCCTGCCCTCCTTGAGGTACGACCGCTTCAGGTTGTCGATCCAGATGCTCTGTCCGACCTGGTCGTACAGCTCCGCCGCCTTGGTCACGCGTCCTCGCTCTCGTCGTCGCTCTCGTCGTCCTCCTCAAAGGAGCCCAGCAGCTCGCGGGCCCGATCGGCCACGTTCTCGGGGGTGAAGCCGAGCTTGGCCAGCGCCTCGTCCCCCGGCGCCGAGGCGCCGAAGCGGTCGATCGACACCGAGTCATCGGCCCACTGGCTCCAGCCGAACGACGCCGCGGCCTCGACGGCCAGGGCCGGGACATCGGAAGGAAGGATGTCCTCCTGGTAGTCCTCGTCGGTTCGCTCGAAGAGCTCCCACGAGGGCATCGACACCACGCGGGCCATGATCCCCTCGGTGGCCAGGATGTCGGCCGCACCCACGCAGACATGGACCTCGCTGCCCGTGCCGATGAGCACCAGGTCAGGATCGGGCCCGACGTCGGCCAGGATGTAGGCCCCCTTCGCCACCTCGTCGATGCGGTCGGCAGTGCCGTCGAGGACGGGGAGCTTCTGGCGGCTGAGGAGCAGCGCCACCGGCCCGTTGCCGTTGAGGGCGCTCCGCCAGGCGTGGGCCGTCTCGTTTGCGTCGGCGGGCCGGATGACCACGAGGTCGGGCGTGGCCCGCATGGTGGCGATCTGCTCGATGGGCTGGTGGGTCGGTCCGTCCTCGCCCAAGCCCACGGAGTCGTGGGTCCACGAGTAAACGACCTTGGCCTCGCTGATGGCGGCGAGGCGAACGGCGCCCCGCATGTAGTCGGAGAAATTGAAGAAGGTGCCGCCGACGGGGACGGCGCCGCCGTGCAGGGCCATCCCGTTCATGATCCCGCCCATGCCGTGCTCCCGGACCCCGAAGTGGATGAGGCGGCCGGCCGGGTCCTCGCGGCTCTGCACGCCGTGGTCCTTCAGCTGGGTGCCCGTGTTGCCCGTGAGGTCGGCGCCGCCCGCCATGAGCGAGGGGAACACGTCGGCAATGGCGTTGATGCAGTCGCCGCTGGCAATCCGCGTCGCCACCTCGTCGCCCGCGACCCAACTCGGCAGCTTGGCCTCCCAGCCCGAGACTCCTGTGCCCTTCCAGCACAGCTCGAGCTCGGCCTTGTCGCCGCTCCACGAGGCGAAGCGCGACTCCCAATCCTTGCGCATGGCCTCGCCGCGGGGGATGCACTGGCGGTAGAGGTCGACCACCTCTTGCGGCACCCAGAAGTCCTCGTCGGCGGGAAGACCGAGGATCTCCTTGGTCGCGGCGATCTCCTCGGGCTTGAAAGGCGAGCCGTGAGCTTCGTGGTCGTCGGTCATGTGTGGCGCCGGGTACGCGATGTGGCTGCGCAGGATGATCATGCTGGGCCGGTCCTCGACGGCCATGCCCCGTCGCAGGGCGGCCTCGAGGGCCGCGGTGTCGTTGGCCACCTCACCGATGTTGTCGACGTGCCAGCCGTAGGCCTCGAACCGAAGGGCGGCGTTGTCGCTCAACGACAGCTCGGTCGGCCCGTCGATCGAGATGTGGTTGTCGTCGTAGACGTAGATCAGCTTGCCGAGGCCGAGGTGGCCGGCGAGGGACGCGGCCTCGTGGCTGATGCCTTCCTCGAGGTCGCCGTCACTGCAGAGGACGAACGTGTGGTGATCGACGACCTCGGGGCTGAAGCGCGATCGCAGGTAGCGCTCGGCGATGCCCATGCCGACGCCGTTGGCGAAGCCCTGCCCGAGGGGCCCGGTCGTGACCTCGACACCGGTGGTGTGATGCACCTCCGGATGACCGGGGGTGGCGCTGCCCCACTGGCGGAAGTCCTTGATGTCGTCGAGCGTCAGGCCGTAGCCGGTGAGATAGAGCATCGAGTACAGCAAGATCGAGGCGTGGCCGCAGCTGAGGATGAAGCGGTCGCGGTCGGGCCAGTCGGGCGCCGACGGGTCGTGGCGCATCACCTTGGTCCAGAGCACGTGAGCGAGCGGCGCCAGCGCCATCGCCGTGCCGGGGTGGCCCGAGTTGGCCTTGCGGGGAGCATCCATGGCCAAGCCTCGGATGACGTTGATCCCTTGCTGCTCGAGGTCGGCGTCGCTCATGAGCGTCACCCTACCCACCCGCGCGACGGCTCCCGCCCCGGGTCAGCGGCGGCGGAAGAGGGCGAGGCTGGCGGTGTGGCCATGGACGAAGTTGTGCCGGCCGACGGGGCCGAACTCGCCGGCCGCGAAGAAGCCGGCGACCGGCGCTCGCTCGAGGGCCTCGGCCACCACCGCGGCGTCGTGGTGTGGCGCGTCGAAGAGGCGGGTGCCCCGGCCGTTGCAGGTGAAGACGAGGGCCGACTCGGCGTCGTGGCCGGCCAGCGATCGGCGAAGGTCATCGTCGGCCGAGAGGGCATCTCGCACGTGGTACTGCACCGTGGTGCCGACCTCGATCACGTCGGCCACATGGATGGCGCCCGTCGCCCGGTCGGCGCCCGTGACGCCACGAATCAGGAAGTCGCCGGGTCCGTAGTCGAGCTTCTGCTCGTCGACGACGACGCCGAGGAACAGGCCACGGTTGATCAGCTCGAGGTCCTCGGCGGGCAGCCCGTCGCTGACGAGCTGCTCGAGGCGCTGCATGGCGGGCTGGCCCCCGAGCTCGATGACGGCATCACCCTCGGCTTTCGTCACGGTGTACGGCGACCCGATGGCGCGGCAGCCCTGCGACACCACCGAGGCGATCGATGCGTCCTGGCTCAGGATGACCCCGACCGCACCGGCTGTGACCACCCGGTCATCGACCAAGAGGCGGTTGCCCCCGGGGCCCCGGGCCGCCGAGGCGTTGCCCCCCAGGACGGGAAAGCCAGGCCGCAGCTGGTCGATGCCCTTGAAGAACGCCTCAGCGGGGAAGCTGAAGGGGTCGGCAAAGAGAAGCAGCGACTGAGGCTCGAACGGAGGGTGGGCGGGCCAGCCGGTCAAGCCGGTGCCATCGGCCGTGCGCACCAGTCGGAGGTGCACCGGCGTCACCGGCCCCACGTGCCCGGCCCACACGACGATGGCGGCCGACCCCTCGACTTCCCACCCGTTGGCCAGCACCGACTCGGCCGCGCAGCCCACGAGCACCGTGGGGGCGAGGATCGATCGCACCGCGGCGCCCACATCCTCGAGGGCGCCGGCGTGGCCGGCCGTGACGAACACGGCGGCCAGATCCGGCGCTCCACCGATCTGCTCGAGTACCTGCCCGGCCGCCTCGCCCACGGCGTGGGCGGTGACCGGGTGCTCGGAGATGGCCGACGCGAACGCCGCTTCCCGCATGGCGATGACGGTAGCCCTAGTCCTCCGAGGGCTCGGCGAAGCGGCGTCGCAGCAGGTCGCTCAGTGTCTTCAGCTCGTCGGGTCCGAGCGTCGAGCCCTGGCTCCAACCCTCGTGGACGGCCTTGAAGCGAGCCAGGTCACCCTCGTCGAGCAGCTCCGCGGGGTCGTCCTCGCTGCCCACCACGATCTGCACGTGTCGGGCCCCGCCCCGGCCGCGCCGGCGTCCGCCCCGGGGACGTAGGTCGTCATCGTCGCTCTCGACCGCCTCGAGGTCGCCCCCGCGGATGCGGAAGGTGCGGACCTCGACCTTGCCTTCGTCCTCTTCGTCCTCGCGCCGCGCCTCGGGGTCGAAGCCATCGGCTGCGGCCTCGACCAGCTCGTCGAGGCTGAAGCGGGTGAACTCTTTCCGCAGCACCTCCTCGAGCTGCGGGTGCCGGGCCGTCACCGCCTTGTAGGTCAGCACCGAGAGGGCAAAGCTCACGGGCCCTGACTCGGCTCGGGGCCCGTCGTCGCCGAGATCGTCGCCCACCTCGGCAGCCAGGCGATCGAGGGCGCTCGTGGTCGGCATGATGCGGGCCGCGAACTCATCGCCCCGAACCCGGCGCCGGCGTCGCGGCCGGCGCATCCCTCGCCCGTCGACGATCTCGATGGGCCGGTCGCCGCCACCCACCTCGTCGATGAAGGCCTGGAACGCCTTCGACGCCCCGCCCATCTCCTCTTTGAGCGTCTTGAGCTGCTCGTCCTTGACGTACACCGTCACCTTTGCCATAGCAGGCCTCCCTTGTGTATGGCGTGGGACCATACACAGCACCCGACATCGGTGCAAGGATGCCGGAAGCCAGGCGCAGAAGGGTCGTAGCGGTATCCTCCCAACCATGACGGCGCCCGCACCGGCGACGTCGACTCGTGAGGCGATCCTGGAGCAAGCACTGCGGCTCTTCGCCGAGCACGGCTTCGACGGCACCTCGCTCAACGACATCGCCGAGGCGGTGGGCATCCGCCGTCCGAGCCTTCTTCACCACTTCGCCTCGAAGGAAGCCGTCTACCGCGAGGTCTTCGAGTCCTCGATGGTCGACTGGTTCAGCCGGGTCGACGACGCCATCCAGGAGCCAAAGGACGGATGGGCCCAAGTCGACTACGTCCTCTCGGCCGCCTTCGCCTTCTTCCGCGAGAACCCCGAATTCGTCCGCCTCATGCGCCGCGAGGCGATCGAGGGCGGCGAC
>JAUTXA010000034.1 GCA_030838265.1 Actinomycetota bacterium
ACGGGATGTAGAAGGCCTGGATCAGGAAGGTCTTGATCAAGATGGCGGCGGTCAGGGCCGCCACCACGATGATGATCCACTCGACGGCTCCGCGTATTGACCCCGGCCGATCGGGGGCGGCCATCGGCGCGGCCACGATCTCTTGGGGAGGGGCGTCGGACATGGCCCGGGTCAGGGTAGTGGCTCGGTCTGGTAACGCCGGAGCAGTCGCGCCGCTGCCGCGGGTCCAACCTCGGCGTCGCCGGACACGACCTTGACGTCGGGACCCAGCCGCAGGAGCAGACGCTCGAGCCACCCCCGCTCGCTGATCCGAAGGCGGACCAGCGTCCTACCGTCGGGAAGCTCCTCGACCCCTTCGTTCGGGTACTGCTCGCTCACCCATCGGGCTCGCGGTGCCAGCTCGAGCTCGACCATGGGGTCATGGGGGCGGGGGTCGAAGGTGGTGTGGCTGACGGGCTCACGCTGCGGTTCGAACGTGGTTTCGAGAACGACGGTGCGTCCGATGCGATCAAGGCGGAAGAGGCGGCGGTCCTCGACGGCGTGGCAGTACGCGGCGACGTACCAACGACCAGCGGCGTTGAAGACCTGCAGCGGGTCGATGATCCGGGTCGTCCACTCGTTTCGTCCGTACGAGAAGTAGTCGATCTCAACCTGCCGACGGTCAGCCACGGCGGCTCGTAGGGCGACGAGGCTTTCGGGCGGGGCGGGGGCCAGCGAGATGTCGACTGTCTCGTCGGGATCGATGCCGAGGAGGGCCGCCAGCTTGGCCAGCCCCCGCTCGAGGACAGGGTCACGGTCCTCGTCTGGTCCCGCCAGCAGCGCTTCGGCCGAGGCCAGAAGCGCCAGACCCTCGGCCGGGGTGAGGCGCAGGGGACGAGCGAAGACGTCGGCGTAGCGGATCCACACCCGTCCGTCGGCCACGTCCACCTCGATGAGCGTGTCGGGGGTGAAGGGGTACAGGCCACAGAGGAACAGTTGCTCGAGGTCTTGCTCGAGCTGATCTGGCGTCAGCCCGAAGCGGGCGCAGACCTCGTCGACCGTCGGTCCGTCGTGGGCTGCCACCCACGGGACGAGGGCGAGGATGCGGCGGAGGCGGTCGTCGGCCCCTTTGCGGCCGGTCACCTGGCTCCCTCATCGGCGAGACCGCGCAGCCACGAGACCATCTCATCGCGCAGCTCGGGCGGTCCGAGCACCTCGCCCCGATCGAGAAGGCCCAGGGCGAAGCTCCGGAAGGCGCCACGGTTGGTCACCCGCAGGGTCACGACGGCCGACCCATCGGGCCTCCGCTCGACGTTGGCGCCCTCCCCCACTTCTCCGGTGACCCACGGCACCTGATCGGCCTCGACGAGCAGACGGGCCTCGATGGGCTCCTCGTCGCCCATCTCCCACGGAGGCGGAGGCGGCGCGGCGGCGTCAACCGGCCGCTCGAAGGCTTGGGGAGGGCCGAGCGCCACGTCGGAGGCAATCCGGTCGACGCGGAACGATCGCGGCTCGTCTTTGTCGGCGTCGCGCCCACTCGCATACCAGTGGCCGTTGCGGAAGGCCAGGCGGTGGGGTTCGAGACACCGGGCGCCGTCGCGATACGAGAAGACCACGACCCGGCGTTCGGCGACGGCCTGGAAGAGGACGGGCAGGTGCTCGCTGCCGGGGAGGGCGGCCAGCGGGTCGGGGGCAGCCGATGGTGCCTTGGTGCCGCCCAGCTTCCAGATGGCCTCGGCGGCACCCAAGCCTTCGAGGCGCACGGTGGTGACGGCCACGTGAAGAGCCGCCAGCTCGTCCGGCGTGAGATCCGGGTCGGGGAGGTAGTACTCGTCACGGGGGATGCGGTATCCGGGCGGGCTGTCGGGGTTGCTGGGATCTATGGCCTCCATGAGGAGCGGGATCCCCATGTCGCGCAGCACCTCCTTGTCGCGCTCGAAGGCCCGACGCGCCGAGGTGGCCGACGCGTGATCGCCGCTGTAGCCGGGGACGCGGCGGTCGATCTCGTCGCGGCTGAGCGGGCGTTCGGCGGCGAGGAGCGCCGCCACCAGGTTGATCAACCGCTCGAGCCGTTCCACGGGATCCGACCCTAAGTCAGAGGCGGGCCGCGGCGATCCCCGCGGCGGCGGCGAACCGAAAGAACTCAGGGTCTTGGTCGACCCCGCGGCCCATGGTCGTGAGACCGAGGCCGGCGGCGGTGAGCAGCGCGGCCGGATCGGGCACCTCTACCTCGATCACGGCGTGGTCGCCGAGGTCGCCGAGGTCGCCCAGGTCGCCGAGGTCGCCGAGGTCGTGACCTTGGGGCACGGCGACGATCGCCCGGTGGTGGGCCCGGCGCAGCGCGGTGCGGGTGTGATGGCTGACCCCCCGGTGCCGTTGGCGCTCGTCGGCGCCCGAGTAGCGAACGGCCACGATCGGGGTCCCGCCGTCGAGGGCCGCGGCGTCGACCACGGACGCGACCTCGAGGGCACCGTGACCGAGGGCGGTGCCTGTGCCGGTGACGCCGGGCCCTGGGGCGACGATGACCACGTCGGCGTCCGCGCCGTGGGCCACCCGCAGGCCCGACGCCAGGTTGACGGCCTCGAGCTGGCCACCGAAGGCCTGCCCGGTCGTGACCGTCGCGTCGACCACACCACGCTCGACTAGGCCGGCCACCAGGTCGGAGAAGGCGAGCGGGAGGGCAGCGCTGTCGGTCATCACGTAGGCCACGCGGGCCGAGGGCCGGGCCTGCCGGTAGGCCAGGGCCGCCACGCCCAGCTGGCTGTGCAGCGAGCAGGCCACCACGGGGAGCCCCCCGAGAGCAGGCTCGGTCGAGAGGCTGGCGCCCAGCTCCTCGGCCGCCCCGGTGTCGGTCTGGAGGCTGGTGTAGCGCAGCTTCATGATGGGTCCGGGGCCGGGCTGGCTCCACGCCTCGCGCTCCAGGTTCCAGTGAACGACGTCCCAGCCGCCCGTCCCCAGACCGAGATCGACGGCCGTGGTGTTGACGATCACCCAATCGCCGGTCGCCACCGAGCCGATCAGCTCGGTGAGGACGTAGGCCCGTCGACCGGTGGCCAGCTCGACGCGCTGGAGGCCGGCCCGCTCGGCCAGCACGGCGGTGACGGCGGTGGTGATGAAGGAGGGCACGGCCGCCCTAGAGCGAGGCGATCAGCTTCTCGACCCGCTCGTCCTTGGCCTTGAAGGGGTCCTTGCACAGGACGGTGCGCTGGGCCTGGTCGTTGAGCTTGAGGTGGACCCAGTCGACGGTGAAGTCGCGCCGCTTCTCCTTGGCCCGCTTGATGAACTCGCCCCGCAGCCGGGCCCTGGTCGTCTGCGGCGGCATGTACTCCCCCGGCCCGGCCCGGTCGATGTCCTCGTCGGTGCAGATGCGATCGACCATCCCCTTCTCCTGCATGCGGTAGAAGAGGCCACGCGTGCGGCTGACGTCGTGGTACTGCAGATCCATCAGGGCGACCTTGGGGTGGGTCAGGGGGACGCCGTGGCGCTCGCGGTACCCCTCGATGAGGCGGTGCTTGATGACCCAGTCGCACTCGCGGTCGAGGCTCAAAGGATCCTTCTCGAGCCCGGTGAGGCAGTGCT
>JAUTXA010000057.1 GCA_030838265.1 Actinomycetota bacterium
TGCACTCGGCATCGGGATCACGATCGACGACTTCGGGACCGGATGGGCGAGCCTGACCTACCTCAAGCAGTTCCCGGTTCACGCCCTCAAGATCGATCAGAGCTTCGTCGCCGGCATCGACCACGACGCGCAAGATGCGGCTATCGCTCGGTCGATCATCTCCCTCGGCGAGGAACTCGACATGATCGTCATCGCCGAAGGAATCGAAACCCACGCGCAACAGTCCGCCCTGCAGACGATGGGATGCTCCTTCGGGCAAGGATTCCTCTACGGCAGACCGTTGCCGGCGGCCGAAGTGCCAATCGAGCGAGCGAACCGACTCTGACACTCTTGCCCGTCGATGTGTTAGCGGGGGGGGCGTTCCACGCTCGGCTAGCCGCCGTCGAAGGCGGGCAGGGCGGTGCGAGCGCCGATGCTCGCCCTGTCCAGATAGCCGAACGTCCCGTGGTCACGTAGTTCGGTGGCCGCCTCCACGAGCGCGCCCAGCGCGGCGAAGGCGAACCAGGCCCCCACCGAGACCCGCCGCACCCCAAGCTCGGCCAGCTCCAGCACCGTTGGACAGCCGGGGCGGGCCACGACGTTGACGGGCCGGTCAACTTCACTGATCAGCCGGCGCAGGTCGCCCACGTCGATCACCCCCGGCGCGAAGAGCACGTCGGCTCCGGCGTCCTGGTAGCGCTGGAGGCGCGCGATCGTGTCGGCCAGATCCTGCCTACCGTGGATGTGGTTCTCGGCGCGGCCGGTGAGGACAAGCTTGACGGGACCTCCGCGGGCGACCTCGGCCGCAGCCGCCACCCGTTCGGCGGCGTGGTCGATGCCGTAGATGTCGGTGCCGCTCCAGTCCTCGACCGAGCACCCCGCCAGCCCTGCTTCGATTCCGAGCGCCACGGTCTCTGCCACCCCGGCCGGCTCGTGACTGAAGCAGTTCTCGAAGTCGGCCGACACCGGCACATCGACAGCGGCCACGATGGCAGCCGCGTGGGCGACGGCTTCGTCGCGCCCAACCGATCCGTCGACGCGCCCGAGCGTGGCCGCAAAGCCACCGCTGGTCGTGGCGAGCGCCTCGAAGCCCATGGCGACGAGGACCTTGGCCGAGCCCAGATCCCACGGATTGGGGATCAGCAGCGGTGCCGGGCCCCCGTGCAGGGAACGGAAGCGCTTCGCCTTCTCTTCCTGGTCGACCATGGCCGGACGTTAGCCATGGTCCACCAGAGGGCGGAGACCCTGTCGGTCGAAACCCTCGGACGATGCCGGCGGCCCCGCGGTTCAGGCCGCGGCCGCGCCGTGGGTCGCCGCAGCCGAGACCGGGGGCTCGAGGGCGACGGCCAGGACCTCGTTGATGTCGGACGCGATGTGGATGGTGATCTCGGCCCGGACAGCCTCGGGGACGTCGTCGATGTCCGGCTCGTTGCGGGCGGGGAGGATGACCTCGGTGAGACCGGCCCGGTGGGCGGCCAGCACCTTCTGCTTCACGCCGCCGATGGGGAGCACCTTGCCTTGCAGGGTGATCTCACCCGTCATGGCGACGGTCGACCGCACGGGCCGGCCGGTCAGCAACGAGACGAGGGCGGTGGTCATGGTGACGCCGGCCGAGGGCCCGTCCTTGGGAACCGCGCCGGCGGGGACGTGCACGTGGAAGCGCTTGCCCTCGAAGGCGGTGGGCTCGATCCCGAACGCATCGGCGTGCGAGCGCAGATACGACAGGGCGATGGTGGCCGACTCCTTCATGACGTCGCCCAGCTGGCCGGTGAGGGTCAGCCCGGGCTCGCCCGCCATCGACGTGGCCTCGATGAAGAGGACGTCGCCACCGGTGCCGGTGACGGCCAAGCCGGTAGCCACGCCGGGCACCGAGGTGCGCTCGGCCGCCTCGAAGAAGAACCGGGGCCGGCCCAGCCAGCGCCGGACGTCGGAAGCGTCGACGACTTGCACGGGGACGTCGCACTCGCCGGCCGAGATGCCCGTGGCCACCTTGCGCAGGAGCTTGCCGAGCTCGCGCTCGAGGTTGCGGACTCCGGCTTCACGGGTGTGGTCGCTCACGACGACCCGCAGGGCGTCGTCGCTGATGACGACCTCGTCCGAGGACAGGCCGTTGCGCTCGAGCTGGCGAGCGACCAGGTGGTCGCGGGCGATGTCGACCTTCTCGGCCTCGGTGTAGCCGTCGAGGCGGACGACCTCCATCCGGTCGAGCAGCGGCCCGGGAATGGTGTCGATCACGTTGGCCGTACCGATGAACACGACGTCGGAGAGGTCGAGGTCGACCTCGAGGTAGTGATCGCGGAAGGTGTGGTTCTGGGCCGGGTCGAGGACCTCGAGCAAGGCCGACGAGGGGTCGCCTCGCCAGTCGTTGCCGAGCTTGTCCATCTCGTCGAGCATCAGCACCGGGTTGAGGACGCCGGCTTCCTTGATGGCCCGGGCGATGCGTCCGGGCATGGCGCCGACGTAGGTCTTGCGGTGGCCGCGGATCTCGGCCTCGTCACGGACGCCGCCGAGGGCGACGCGCACGAAGGGCCGGTTCATGGCCCGGGCGACCGACTCGCCGAGCGAGGTCTTGCCGACGCCCGGAGGGCCCACCAGGGTGATGATGGCGCCCGAGCCGCGACCGCCCACGGCCTCGAGGCCGCGCTCGGTCCGCCGCTTGCGGACGGCCAGGAACTCGACGATGCGGGCCTTGACCTCGTCGAGGCCGTTGTGGTCGGCATCGAGGACGCGGCGGGCCTCGGCGATGTCAACGGTGTCGTCCGCCTTCTTGCCCCACGGCAGGTCGGCCACCGACTCCAGCCAGGTGCGGATCCAGCCGTGCTCCGGGCTCTGCTCCGACGTGCGCTCCAGCCGACCGAGCTCGCGCTCGATGGCCTTGCGCACCTGCTCCGGGACGGACTCGTCCTCAGCCAGGGCGTGGAACCGCTCGAGGTCGTCCTCGCCCGCGCCCTCTTCGCCCAGCTCCTTGCGGATGGCGGCCAGCTGCTGGCGCAGCAGGTACTCGCGCTGCGACTTCTCCATGCCCTCGGCCACGTCCTTGCGGATGCGGTCCTTGACGGTCAGCTCGGCCAGCACGTCGCGGGCCCAGCCCGTGACCAGGTCGAGGCGGGCTTCGACATCGAGGGTCTCGAGCACCTGGATCTTCTGCTCGACGGAGAGGTCGGTGGAGTAGCCCGACAGGTCAGCGATGACGGTCGGCGTGGTGGCGTCCTTGAGCAGCTCAGCCAGGACAGCCAGGCCGCGCGCCTCGAGGATGTTCTCGATGAGGGCCTTGTACTCGAGGCCCAGCTGGCGGGCCCGCTCGGTATCGACGTTGGTCTCGTCGATCGGCGCGGCCTCGACCCAGAAGGCGGTGCCGCTGCCGGGCACGCCGACGCGGATGGCGGCCCGCCGCAGACCACGGACGACGACCGCCCGCAGGCCGTTGCGCAGCTCGCCGGCCTCGTCGATCTGGGCGACGGTGCCGACGGACGCGTAGCGGTTGTCGATGCGAGGAACAACGAGCAGCTGTCCCTCGTTGCTGGCGTCGACGGCAGCAGCGGCCTCGGGGGTCTCGAGGGCGAGCGTCACCACCATCCCGGGCAGGAGGACGCCGGTGCCCAGGGGCAGGACGGGAAGGTTGAGAGTGGCCAAATCAGTCACGGCGATCACCGACTTTTCAAAGTGCTTGCGTGGTCAAGGATCAACCTCGTCGGGGTCCCGCTTGTTCCCCGGCCCCCCGGCCGCCACGCACGGTGAGATCGCCCAGGGCCACGTGCCTGGCGTCTTCTAACGGTTGGAGGCGATGCCAGACGCCCCGGTGCAGGCGTCCTAGGTGCCGGGGACGACCGTCTCGCCGGGGGTGAAGGCGGTGCCCTCCATCAGCGAGTAGAGCTGGGCAAACCCCGTCTTGATCACCATGTGGGTCTCACTGCCCTCCCAGCCGTGGCCGGCGAAGGGACTCACGTAGGGGGGCTGGCCGGCCGCGGAGAACAGCGGCCCGCCCGGGATGGCGGTCAGCGTGGTGCCCGCCTCGGCGCCACCGCGCAGGACCACGGTGTACTGATGGGTCGGAACGCCAACCGCGGTGAGGGCCTCGTTCATCTCGCGGCTCTGGTTGGTCGGAACGAGGCCGTCGTCGACACCGTGGACGAGCACGACGCCCTTGAGCCCCTTCATGTCGGCCGCCCGACGGACGTTGGTGATCTCGGCGTAGGCGGCGGGCGCAGTCTCGAGTGACCCGCCGTTCTCCTCTTCGATCTCGGCTTGGGCCACCGCACCTCCGGCGTTGACCGGCGCCACGCCCCGCGCGATCAGGTACTCCTCGATGAGGTTGTTCACGCCCTCGATGTCGACCCAGTAGTCGAAGAGGGGGGTGCCGTCGGCCCGCACCGCGTCGGGCGATGCGACCGCCAGCCCGGACGAGTTGCCGCCCATGCTGATTCCGACGGCGATGACCTTCGTGATCGAGGGATAGGCGGCGATGAAATGCTGGGCGGCGGCGATGGAGTCGGCCGCGCCCTCGCGGACGAACCAGCCGTAGTTCTCGCTCGGCGTGTCGCGCTGGCCCGTGTAGTCCATGGCCACCGCCACCGCGCCCTTGGCCGCGATGTCCTGGAGGTGCTTGCGCCACCCGCACGAGTCGTTGCCGTGACCGTGAAAGAGGACGACGAGCTGGGTCGGGGCCGGGTCGGCCGGCAAGGCATAGCGACCGGCGGCCAGGCCCAGGGAGCTGGTGAGCCCGATGCCGGTGTCGGTCATGGCCCGGACGCGAGAGTCGCTGCGGGCCGAGCAGTCGGCCTCTGCCCCGGCGACGGCCGAGGCGCCGTGGGGCAGCGCCAAGGCCGAGACGGCCACCAGCGCGGCCGCGCCCGCCGCGACGTGCATGCGAAGCCCTGACCTGATTCCCCAGCTCATCTTGATCGACCCCTTCTCGTGCTGCGTTGGTTGGACCGGTTGTTACCGGTCGACGACGACTGTGCCGTTCATCCAGAAGTGGAGTTGGCAGTGGTAGGTGATGGCCCAGGCCGCGTCGCCGATGGAATGGGCGCTGGCGCACGGCTTCGACTCACCGTTGACGGTCGCCGTCACGCCGGTGGCCGACGAGGTGAACACCACGGGGACGACGGGAGCCGACGGGCCCACCGCGACCTGGAAGCACGGGTCGAGACCGAAGCTCTCGGCCGTGGGATGGCTGGTGGTCGTGGGGAGCCACGACACGTCGGCCCCGCTCGTGACCTCGATGGCGGGGGCGATGTAGCCGGCGTTGGTGTCGGCCTTCACGGTGCAGCTCGACGCGCACGCCGCAGGGGTGGCTTGCGACGGCGTCCCCACCACGAAGGCCGAGGCGGCCAGGGCCAGGACGGATGCGAGGCGAAGCAGCCGGCCGCTCACCGGTCCACCCCGAAGGCCCACTGCGCGTTGTTCTGGATGGCGCTCGTGGGAGCGCCGATGTACGTGTCCACCTGTCCTCCAAGGTCAACGAATGTCCCGAATGTGTTCTCGCCGAGCGGGGCGTCGAGGATGTCGCCGCCCAAGGCGGGCTGCCAGAGGCCGAAGCCGGCCGTCGACGTGCCCTGACCGGTGGTGCTGACGGCCTTCTCCTCGTAGCGATCGACGCCGCCAGCGTCGAGGAAGAGGCCATACGAGACACCGGGGTGGCCGGCGCCCCAGTTGTCGATGTCGGCCGACTTCGAGCTCGTCGTCTCGCCGTAGTAGCTGTCGTTGCCGCCGCCCTCGAGCATGATCCCGACGCCGGCGTAGGAACCCGTGCCGTAGTCGCAGTTGAGGAGCGGGTCGATGAATGGGTTGCTGGCCCGCTCGGCCGCGTAGTAGCTGTCGTTGCCACCGTCGTCGGCTTGGATGCCGAGGCCACCGAAGGCGCCGAAGCCCTGGGCGTAGTAGTCGGTGGTCTGGGCGGTGTCGACCGCCTTGTAGGTGTCGTCGGCGAGGCCCTGGTCGTCGATGATGCCGACCCCGCCGTAGAAGCCCGTGCCCATTGTGTAGATGCCTTGGAAGCCGCGGCCGGTGAGCCCGAGGCCCTCGTTGAGCCACTGGTCGGAGCCGCCGCCGTCGAGGGCCAGGCCGACGCCGCCGGCGCCACCAAATCCCTGGGCCAGGGCCCAGATGCTGTAGCCCGATGTCGACTTCACGGCGAAGTCGTAGAGGTCGTTGCCGACGCCGTCGACCAGGGCGCCGTTGCCGGCGTAGCCGTAGCCCTGCGCCCCGCCGTCGAAGTAGTAGACGACGGGCTGGAAGGCGTCGACATTCCCCCGGGTCATGGTGGCCCGGTAGGTGTCGTCGCCGCCCACGTCGACGAGCAGGCCGATGCCACCGGGCCCGCCGGCGCCCTGCACGGCGGCGGGCAGCCCGTTGTAGGCGTAGGTGTCGTTCGACGCAGTCGTCGTTCCGTCACCCAGGTCGGCCACCACCGAGACGACGAGGGTGTTGCACTGGAGCCAGGTCTGGCCGAACGCGCTCGGCGTGAAGGGGCAGGCCCCGCCCGCTGAGTTGTTGTAGGTATCGCTTCCGGCCGGGTCGACGAGCAGGACGGGGTCTCCCACCAGGCCACCCTTGTTGTAGGTGTCGTTGGCGGTGCCGCCCAGGATGACCAAGCCCTCGGGGTCGGCGAAGACCGGGGCGTTGGCGGGCGTGGCGTTGCTGGCCGTGAGCCGGGGCACGTCAATGGCCCGGAAGTGGTTGATGGCGGTCATGAGCCCGGCCTGCCGAGCCGTCATCACGTCGCGCTCGGCCTGGGTCAGCAGGGGCACGTGAGGGTCGAAGCCTGCCTCCCAACGGGCGTGGACGGCGGCCACGATCGGGAGCTGCGCCGCGTAGGTAGCGTTGACCGTGGCCAGCAGGGCGGCGAAGTCGGACCGCACCGAGGTGGGGACCCGCGCCGCCTGCACGGCCAGGGCGGCTCGGTCCGCGGCGGTGGCCTGGTGCCCGACGAGGGCGTAGGTGCGCAGCACCTCGGTGGTGAGGTCGGCGGGAGCCACGCTCAGGCCG
>JAUTXA010000076.1 GCA_030838265.1 Actinomycetota bacterium
GCACCAAGGGCCAGCCCCACACCACCATCGAGGGAGGCGGGCACTTCCTGCAGGAGGACCGCGGCCCCGAGCTGGCCAAGGTGGTCGCCGACTTCGTGGCCCAAGGCTGACCAGCCGTCCGCCCGGCCCGCCGGCTCAGCGGTCGACGGCCCGCTCGAGCTGGGCCTTGGTCATCTTGGAGCGGCCCTTGACCCCGCGCTGCTTGGCCTCGTTGTAGAGCTGCTCCTTGGTGCGCCCCCCCGGGCCGCGGTGCGAGCGCAGCCCGCCGCGGCGGCCCGACGAGATGTCGTCGACCGACGAGCGGCTGGCCGTCTTGGCCTCGCCGGCCCTGGCCCGCTCCTTGTTCACCGTCCGCGCCGCGATCTCTTCGGCCGTGTCCTCGGATCGACCGCGGCTCTCGAGACCCTCCTTGATGTGCTTGTACTGCCGCTCGCGCTTGTCGCTCCACGCCTTCTGGGGCATCCGGCTCTCCTTCCTCGGGCTGGTCATACGAGGTCGCCGATGCTGTACCCGGCCTGAGGAGGTGCCATCCCCGGCCGCGAGGGTGACCATTTCGCCGCCTCACAGCGGGCACCGGGCCAGGTGTGTCGAAAGTCTCGCCTCTGGTGGTTTCGGCGGGTGGCCCGTCCGGTCAGAACTAGTCCCGGATGGACAAGGGGGGAAGTCAGGCGCGTCTGGAGATCGCTCCGGACGGATCGTCGTCCCACCTGGCGCGCCAGTGGGCTCGCCAAGCCCTGAACGACTGGGGCCTCGGCCATCTGTGCGAGGACGTCGAGATGGTGCTCGGAGAGCTCGTCGTCAACGTCGTGCTGCATGCCGGCACCCCGGCCGAGATCGTCATGCGCCGGCTGGGGCCGGGGGTGCGGGTCGAGGTGAGCGATCGGCGGCCCGATCTGCTGCCCGCCGAGGTCAGCACCGGGCTGACCGCCCTGTTCCAGCTCGACGAAGACGAGGGCATCGCTGGGGTCACCGCCCTCGACGCCGAGACGACCACCGGCCGGGGGCTCATGCTGGTGGCCGCCGTCAGCGACGGGTGGGGGGTGGTGCCGGGCGACTCGATCAAGACGGTCTGGGCCCAGATCGGCGGCGCGGGCCCGGAGACAGACGAGGGCGACACCGACAGCATTCTCGACCTCGAGCCGGTCGATCCGGCGGCCGCGCCGGCGGGGGCCGCCCTGGCCCGCCTGGCCGGTGTGCCGACTCGGCTGGTGCTGACCAGCGCCGCCAATCTCGACGACATCATCCGCGAGTTCCGCCTGGCCGGGACCACCACCGACGGGCTCAGGGGCGACCTGGCCGAGCTGGCCGAGAACTTCCTCTCGATGACGACCAACGTGCGCCAGCCCTTCCGGGAGGCCGCCCTCGCCGCCATCGAGGACCGCCGCCGCCTCGTCGACGTCACGGTGGCCGTGCCACCTGGTGCCGTCCCGACCCTGCGGGCCTTCCGCGATGTCGTCGATCAGATCGTCTACTACTGCCGGCACGGCGACCTGCTGAGCGTCGCCCCTCCGGCCGAGATCACCGGCTTCCGCCGCTGGTACGTCGACGAGATCGAGCGCCAGGTCGGAGGGGCCCAGCCGCGCGCCTGCCCGTTCCCCGTCCTGCCGGCCGATGACCCAGCTCTCGAGCCCGCGGGCGACGTTCCTGGCGTCGTCCGCCGGCCCCGTCCGGGGTGGCTCGAGCGGGCAGCGGCGAGCTTGCGCCACGCCTTCGACGTCTCGTCCATCACCGAGACGGCGGTCAACGCCGCGGCCAACGGAATTGGGGCCAGCTCGGGGTCGCTCTGCCTGCTCGAGGAGGACGGCATCACTGTCCGTCTCGTCCAGGGGGTGGCCTACCGCCAGGAGGTCGAGGGCCATTGGCGCACCTTCGAGGTGGGCGACGACGTCCCGGCCAGCGAGACCATCCGCACCGGCGAGCCTGTGTACCTGCGGACAATCGCGGAGCGCGACCGCCGCTACCCGATCTTCGCCTCGACCCCGGTCGTCGCCGACCACGGCCTGGCCTGCCTTCCGGTCGACCGGGGCTGCCTCGTGATCGGGTTCCCCGAGCCTCGTCCTTTCGACGCCGACGAGCAGCGGGGCCTGATGCAGCTGGCCTATCTGGTCAACGAGGCGCTCATCGCCGCCGCCTCCCCGGACCGGTAGCTCAGGCGGGTCAGTCGAACACCACCGTCTTGTTGCCGTAGACGATCACCCGGTGCTCGAGGTGGCGATGCACGGCCCGACCCAGCACCGTCTTCTCGAGGTCGCGGCCCTTGCGCACGAGATCGTCGACGGCGTCGCGGTGGGACACCCGGGCCACGTCCTGGTCGATGATCGGGCCCTCGTCGAGCACATCGGTGGCGTAGTGGGCGGTGGCGCCGATGAGCTTGACGCCTCGCTCGTGGGCCTGGTGATAGGGCCGGGCCCCGGTGAAGGCGGGCAGGAACGAGTGGTGGATGTTGATGACGCGGTTGGGGAAGGCGGCGATGACCGTCGGCGAGAGGATGCGCATGTACCGGGCCATGACCACGACGTCGATCTCGTAGGCGCGGAGGGCGTCGAGCAGGGCCACCTCCTGGCTGGCGGGGTCGTCGGGGTCAACGGGCAGGTAGGCGTAGTCGATGCCAAAGGCGCGGGCCCCGTCCGCGTGGTCCTCGTGGTTGCTGATCACCACTGGGACCTCGGCCCGCAGCTCGCCCATGCGCCAGCGGGCCAGCTGGTCGTAGAGGCAGTGAGGCTGGCGGGAGACAAGTAGGGCGAGTCGGGGCACTTCGTCAGAGAACCGCAGGTCCTGTTGCATGGCGAAGCGCTCGACGACGGGCCGGAGGGCCCCCGCGATCTCGGACCGCTCGAGGTCGAGGCCCTCCAGCTCGAACTCGACCCGCTGGAAGAACCGACCGCTCTGGCGGTCGATGTGCTGCTCGGCGTGGACGATGTTGCCGTGGTGGCTGGCGATGACCTGGGCGACCGCCGCGACCAGCCCGGGCTGGTCGGGGCACACCAGCAGCAGCACGGCGGTGGGCCCTGGTTCCATCCTCTGAGCCTACGGGCGCCTGGCCCCGCTTCGAGGTTGTGGCGGTGCCCGCACTACACTCGGTTGTCCCGACCCGAGGGTCCGCCCCGGCCGGAAGGAGACTCCCACATGGGCCGAACCACCTTTGGCAAGCTCGAACGCGATCGGAACAAGAAGGCCAAAGCCGCCGCCAAGCGCGAGAAGCGCCTGGCTGGCGTCGAGGAAGGCGACGAGGTCGAGACCGCGGCGCACCCCGACAACGACATCCCGACTGACGAGCTCCTGCGGCGCATCGAAGACCTCCACAAGCGCTTCGACGCTGGCGACATCAGCTACGACGACTTCGAGGAGACCAAGGCCGACCTCATGAGTCGGCTCTCAATCGACTGAGGCGGCCGGCGCGTCGGGCTTGACCCTGACGGCGAGGATGGCGACGTCGTCGGTCGCCGTACCCGCGTAGTCGGCCAGGCCCCGCTCGACGGCGGCGACGATCTCGGAGGCGCTCAGTCCGGCCGTGCCCTCGAGGATCCGCATCAAGCCCTCGGTCTCGAGGGTTCCGGCCGCCGCCCTGGCGTCGGTGACGCCGTCGCTGTAGAAGACGACCGCGTCGCCCGGCTGCAGCACGACCCGGCGCTCCTTCCCGTCCCAGTGCTCGAAGGGCCCGATCAGCGGGCCGGGCGCGTGCAGAGGAACGACGCCTCCGCCCCGGGCCACCAAGATCGGCGGCGGGTGGCCGCCGGAGGCCAGAGTCATCCGCATCTTCCCGCCCCCGGTGCGCAGCCGGGCGTAGGTCACGGTGCAGAAGCGGTCGGTGTCCTGGCGGTGCAGCACCTCGTTGAGGGTGGCCAGCACCGGCCGGGGTCGGCGGGCGCCCACGGCGGCGGCCCGCAGCGTGTAGCGGGTGAGGGCGGTGAGGGCCGCCGCGTCCGCGCCCTTCCCCATGACGTCGCCCAGCACGATGGCCCAGTCGTCGCGCGCCGTCTCGAACAGGTCGTAGAAGTCTCCCCCGACCTCGCCGTCGAGGTGGGCGGCGGCGTGGTAGGCGGCCGCCACCTCCATGCCGGGGACGGCGGGCAGGCTCGGCGGCAGGAGGCTGCGCTGAAGGGTCGTGGCCAGCCGGGCGAAGCGCTCGCTCGTCTTCTGCAGCTCGGCCTGCGAGCGCTCGAGGGCCGCGGCGCGCTCCTCGGCCTCTTGCACCGTCTGCTCCAACCGCACGGCTTGCTGCACGACGACCGACTGGCGAACCTCGACGAGCTGCTCGAGGGCCGTGACCTGGGAGCGGAGCGTCACCAGGTCGCGCTCGGGCGACGGCTGACCGGAGTCGAACGGCGGGTCGGTGTCGAAGGTGCGCTCGACGAACGGCAGAAGGGCGAGCTTGACCGCGGCGGCCACCGAGCCCAGCACCTCGGCGGTCTCGGCCGACACCGGGACGGTGGCGAAGAGCACCACGGCGAAGAATGAGGTCGGCGGGATGACGCCGCCGAAGCCGACCACCGAGCGGACGCCGTAGGCCTCGACGAAGTCCTGATCGGGCACGTGGGGGCTGCCCTTGGCCTCGTCGACGAAGAAGACATCGAACGCCCGCTCGTCGAGGCTGCGGAACGTCCCCGGGTCGGGCGCCAGGATCTCGGCCTCCTCGAAGCCGAGCTGGCGGACGAGCTGGAAGATCATTGGCGACGCGGTCAACGCCTCCGGGCTCGGAAGCGGGATGGCTCGGTGGCTTTGCGATCGGCGCCGGTCGTTCCACGCCGGCTCGACTCCCGCCGTTCCCAACAGGGTGAGGCAGGGGGCGCCGGCCAGGTCGATGTCGCCCGCGGCGCGGAGGGCGAACTCCTGCAGCTCGGGCTCGAGCTGATCGAACGGGTGGGTCTTGTAGAGGCGGACCAAGGCGGTCGCCGGACGCTGCGCCTCCTTGTCGAGCAGGTGCTCGTGCAGGTACCGGGCGATCTCGGTGGCCGCCGCCTCGAGGCTCTTCGCTTCGGCCGCTACCTCGCGGATGTCGGCCTGACAGATGAGCAGGTCGCTGAGTCCGAAGGCCCGAAGTTCGAACACGCTCATAGGATAAATCGGACGGACGGCGGCCGTCTCGGCGCGGTCAGTGCTGGCTGGCGACGGCCGGACAGCGGTCCCGACCCCGGAGGGCGGGGACGAGCACGACGGATCCGGCCTCTTCCACGTTGACCTGGGTCCAGCCCGCCTCGGTGGGCAGCACGCAGGCGTTGCCCGTGGGGACGGCCCAGCCCGCATAGCGGACCCGCACCAGCACCGGGCCTGGGGCCTCAGCGACGAGCACCACCCGATCGGGCTCCATGACGGTGATCGACGCCGGCCCGGTCA
>JAUTXA010000102.1 GCA_030838265.1 Actinomycetota bacterium
CCGATCCGCCATGCCCGGTCGCGGGCCTGGTCCTCGACGGCGGGGTTCCACCAGCGGTCGTAGAGCACGACATGGCTGGCGGCGGTGAGGTTCAGGCCGGTGCCGCCGGCCTTGAGGGACAGGACCAAGGCGGCCTTGCCCTTGCGGGCCTGGAAGTCGGCGATCATCTTGTCGCGCACGCCTCGGGACAGCCCGCCGTGGTAGCAGTCGGTGGGGACGCCGGTGCGGGCCGTGAGGTGCTCGGCCAGGCGCTTGCCCCACTCGGCGAAGTGGGTGAAGACCAGGACCTTCTCGCCGGCGGCGAAGACCGAGTCGACGATCTCCTCCAGCCGGGCCAGCTTGCCGGAGCGCCCGGGGAGCGGCCGCCCGTCGTCCTCGTACGCGGCCGGGTGGTTGCAGATCTGCTTCAGGGCGGTGATGGCGGCCAGGATGTCGCCCTGGCGGCGCTCGGACTCACTGGCGTTGACCAGGCGGTCGATGACGGCCTGGTAGAGCCCAACCTGCTCGGGCGTCATCGTGCAGTGGTCGAGCTCGTCGATCTTGTCGGGCAGCTCGGCCGCCACCTCAGGCTCGGCCTTGGTGCGGCGGAAAACGAGGATTCCGTTGAGGGCCCGCAGGGCGTGCTCGCCGCTGGGGCGGCCGTCCTTGGACTGGGCCGACAGCTGGGACACGAAGGCGGCCCGGGGGCCGAGCAGGCCGGGGTTGGTGAAGTCGAGGATGGCCCACAGGTCGCCCAGGCCGTTCTCCACCGGCGTGCCGGTGAGGGCCAGGCGGCTGCGGGCCTGGATGCGGCGCAGCTCCTGGGCCACGTCGCTGGCCGGGTTCTTGATGGCCTGGGCCTCGTCGAGCACGACCCGGGCCCACTCGATGCCGCTGATGGCGTCGATGTCGCGGACGGCCGTGCCGTAGGTGGTGATGATGACGTCGGCCTTGGCGGCCTTGTTCCGCAGCTCCTCGGCGGTGGCCCGGCTGGCGCCGTGGTGGACGATCACCTTGAGCTTCGGGACGAACCGGGACGCCTCCACCGCCCAGTTGCCGACGACGGCCGGCGGGGCGATGACGAGCGTGCCGGCGCCGGCCGGCTTCTCGAGACGGGCCAGGTGGGCGAGGACGGTGGGCGTCTTGCCCAGGCCCATGTCGAGCGCCAGGCAGCCGCCCAGGCCGGCGGAGTCGAGGAAGCCGAGCCAGGCGAGAGCCTCGGCCTGGTAGCTGCGCAGGGTGCCCCGGAAGCCCTCGGGGTTGGCCACCGCCTCGGTGGAGACGGTGCTGGTGCGGGCCAGGAGATCGGCGGCCCAGCCGGTGCCGCCGACGACCGTGCCCCCGGCCAGGCCCGAGGTCTCCAGGCCGACGGCGTGGCGCAGGACCTCGGCGCCGGTGAGACGGGTGCGATGGGCCCGCTCGGCCAGGGCGGCGGCGGCCTCGTTGAGGTCGACGCGGTCGATCTCCACCCAGCGGCCGCGAGAGTGGATCAGCGGGCGGGCCTCGGCGGCCAGACGGCGGATGTCCTCGGCGGTCAGCTCCACGTCGTCGAACACCGCCGACCAGCGCACGTTGGCCAGCTGGTGGGCGCCCACGACCGACGCGTCGACGGGCTCGGCGGTGAGTCGCAGCGCCGGCCTCGGCTTGCGCCGGGACAGCGCCGGCACCCGGATGTCGAAGCCGGCGGCGGCCAGCGACGGGCCGGTCACCCCCATGAGCTCGAAGGCCTCGTCCTGGCTGAGGATGACCTCGCCCCGGCGCTGGCCGCCCGGGCGGTTGAGCACGGGCAGGAGCCGCTCCAGGCGGATGGTCTCGTCGGCCAGGTGGCGCTTCGACCGGCCGTCGACCAGGGCGACCTCCAGGGGCACCATCCGGCCGTCCTGGCCGGGGCCGAGCACGGAGAGGAACCAGGCCCCGCCCTTGTCGGGCGGGTCGTGCTGGACCTGCTGGCGGGCGTCGACCGGGGAGCGCACCGGCTCGGCCCAGCGCTCCAGGCGCTCGGCCAGCGGCGTGGCGAGGCGGGCCGGCGCCGCGAACGGCGTGCCGTCGAGGCTGGTCACGACGGCCTCGGCGACGTCGCCCGGGGTGCGGACCACCGGCGGCGGCGCCGGCAGCTCCAGCCGGCCGGCGGCGTCGCGCACGATGGCGTCGACGGTGGCGCCCAGCACTTCGAGGGTGAGGGTGCGGGCGTCGTTGCGGTCGAGGGCGGCGACGGGGCCGGGCATGGCCCGCGATAGTGCGTCGAGCTTGGCCCGGTCGACCAGCGCCGGCGCCCAGGCCACGGCGAAAGCGCCGCCGTT
This sequence comes from Actinomycetota bacterium, assembly GCA_030838265.1. Classification (GTDB taxonomy): domain Bacteria; phylum Actinomycetota; class Acidimicrobiia; order Acidimicrobiales; family BP-101; genus BP-101. Next base: position 2,280 of record JAUTXA010000102.1, read on the forward strand.
CTGGGCCGCCACGGTGGGGATGATGGCGCCGCGGGCCACGAAGTCGACCGCCCACACCGCCACCCGGCCCAGCCACAGCACGCTGGCGCCCACGCCCTCGGGCCGGTCCTTTGCGCCCACCGTGACCAGCCAGCCGAGGGCCTGGGGGATGCCGATGGCCCGGGCCGGCGCCAGCACCTTGTTGCCGGGCGACACGCCGCCGGGCAGCGGCACGGGGTCGTGAGGCCACCAGCCGCCGGCCGGCGCCTCGACCGCAGCCAGGCGCTCACCGAGGTCCTCGTCCGACGCCGGCTCGGTGCCGGGGCCGGCGGCCCACATCACCACCCGCCCGTCCGACCACGACGCCTGCAGCCGGACCTCGCCAGGCCCGTCGAGGGTGCGGGGGTCGGCCAGCTCGGCCCTCGTCCCGGTCAGGCGTTGGAGGGCGGCGGCCAGGAGCGACCGTTCCCGCTCGAAGTCGGCGACCACCTGGTCGCGCTCGGGACCGGTGATCGTGCGCACCTTGGCCAGATCGGCCTCGGTCTGGCGCAGCAGCCGGGCCAGGCCCGTCCGCCACTCCATGGGATGGGCGTCGAGCAGGGCCAGCTGGGCCGGGGTGGCCTCGCCGGCCGCCTCGGCCTCCATGGCCCACGCCAGCTCGTGCTCCGCCACCCTGGGCGCCGGCGCCGGGCGCGGCCCCACGGTCACGGGCCCGCTCTGGCCCTCCACTACTGCTACGTCGTGCATGTGCCTCCGGCACTTCGGGTGCGGAGGAGAGACGGTCGTCCTGCATCTCTCTCCGCGCTGTATTTGTCCCTCCCGGGCGGTGCCTCACAACTCGAAGTCACCGTCCGCCATTCGTACGCCGCTCGCCGCCCAGACGGCCGTGCGTCGTAGGAATCGTCCCTAGAGTACCCCGTGCTTAAACCAACCGTATGGATGGGGCCACATGTTCCTGCACCATGCGATGGAGGTCGGCCGGCGCCGGCGGGCCGGCGCAGCGGGCGGCGGGCACGTCGACGAGCACGGGGAACACCCGGGTCCGCCGCGCC
>JAUTXA010000119.1 GCA_030838265.1 Actinomycetota bacterium
GTGTCCGGTCTCCGCCTCCGCAGCCTGATCGAGCGCGAGGTGGGAAGCCATCCCGGTGTCCCCGTCGACGTCATCGCTCACTCCCAGGGCGGCCTGGTGGCGCGCGCCGCGTTGGACCGGACGCCGCCCGCCGGGCTTGGGATGGTGATCACCCTGGCCTCGCCCCACCGCGGGGCCGACCTGGCGACCCTCGGGGCCATGATCGACCACACTGGCCCCGGGCGCGACGTCGAGCAGGCCGGCCACGTCCTTCGGCCGGGCGGCATCGACCCAACCTCGGCGTCGGTGCGCGAGCTGGCCGAGAGCTCGGACTTCATCAAGCACCTGGCCCCCCTCCCACCGGGCCTGCGCCTCCTCTCGATCGGCGAGCGCCTCGACCCCGTCGTCCCCGCGCCGCGGGCCGAGGTCGAGGGGGCCACCAACGTGATCGTCCGCTCGCCGCTAGGGGGGAATCCGCACAGCGCGGTGACGGGCTCGCCCGCGGCCCAGCGGGAGATGGCCCGCTTCCTGGCCGGTCAGGCGCCGACCTGCGAGTCGCTGGTCGACGTGGTGCTCGACGCCATGACCGGCACCGCCATCACCAAGGGCGAAGCAGCGGCCGGCGCCCTGAGCACGCTCGCCGGTCACGCCGCCGACGGGGCCACGCCGCCGATCCCCTAGGGCGGCATTGCGGGGGACGGGGCGCCGAGCCGTACACTCGTCGACCTATGTGCCGGCCGGGGCGGACTGGGGCGCAGCGCTCGACCTGGGTGCTGATCGGTGGCGTGATCGCGCTCGTCGCCCTGTTGGCCGCGGCCCCGGCCGAGGCCAAAGCGGCGAGGACGCGGGCCGCGACCAAGGCTCCGCCTCCGCCTCCGGGGTGGGTCGTCGACAAGGTCCATGTCGAACCGCTCGACCCGTCCCAGCCCGTGACCGTGCACGGGGTCGGCGACTACGCCGGCTCGCTCGACGTCATCGCCGGCGGCGCCGGTGTGGCTGCCATCAACAACGTGTCGATGGACGACTACCTCCGGGGCATCGGCGAGATGCCGGCCGGCTGGCCGCTCGAGGCCCAGAAGGCGCAGGCCATCGCAGCCCGCAGCTATGCCCTGCACGAGGCCCGCTCCACCGTTGCCACCGAAGCCCACGCCCTGGGGGCCGACATCTGCGCCACCCAGGCCTGCCAGGTCTACGCCGGCCTGGCCAAGTCGGCCCGTCCCGACGTCGCCATCTGGAACCAGGCCGTGGCCCAGACCACCAACCAGGTCCTGCTCTACCAAGGCGAGCCCATCTACGCCATGTACGCCAGCTCGAACGGCGGGCAGTCGGTCAACGGCGCCTTCCCCTACCTGCGAGCGGTGAACGACCCCGACGATGCCGTCAGCCCGCTGCACCACTGGCGGACCGCGACGCCGCTGAGCGCCTTTGGCCCCGCCTTCGGCCTCCCGGGTGACGCCATCAACGTGCACCGCGACGGCAACACCCTCTTCCTCGACTGGAGGGCGGGCGACGGCTCGGCCGGCACCGTGACTCTGCCGGTGGGCGACTTCCGCAGCCGCCTCAACGGTGCCGTGGGCGCGCCCGGGGGCCTGCCGTCGGTCCTGCCCTCGCCCCGCTTCGCCATGGCCACCGACTCCGCCACCTCGCAGGTGATCGCCGACGGCGGCGGGTTCGGCCACCTGGTGGGCATGAGCCAGTACGGCGCCCTGGGCAAGGCCCGACGGGGAATGAAGGCGGCCGACATCCTGGCCGCCTACTACGCCGGCCTGCGCCCGGTGACCGTCCCGGCCGGGCGCTTCGGCGACCGGCTCAAGGTCGAGGTGGCCTCCCAGGGGGCCATCGACGTCAGCGCCCCCGGCCGCTTCCGAATCACCGACGGGGCGGGACGGGCCCTGGCCCTCGTGGCCAGCGGCGCTTGGCACGTCGTGCCTGCCGGTCCGGGCCGCGTCCGGGTCGTGGCCCCCGACGGCCAGGGCGGGCCCCCGGCCATCGACTCCGGCGCCCTGGCCCCGGGCATCCCGCGGCCCGGACAGGCCGTCGACCTCAGCTTCCGCATCTCGGCCCCCGCCCAGGTCGAGCTCACCGTCCAGCCCCCCTCGGGCCCGGCCGTCAAGCTCCCGGCGACCCTGGCCGAGGCGGGCACGGTCACGTCCCACCTTCCCCCGATGGCCAAGCCGGGCCGCTACGTCGTGTTCATCTCGGCCAACGCCGGGCTCAACCGGGTGACGTCGACGCCCGTCACCATCGAGGTCGCCTACCCGAGCGTGGCGGCCGTCCCCCCGCTGTCCGCCTTCCCCGCGCCCCACCAGCGCGTCTCGGCTCTGGCCGCCGCTATCCGCCCATCCGGGCCCATCTCCCCCCTCACCGGCGGGCTGGCCGCCCTGCTCCTCCTCGCCGTGGCCGGCGGGCTGGGCCGAAGTGTGAGGAACGGGCGCCTCCGACTACAGTAAGACGCCGTCCACCACCCTCAGATCTGGGGGTGCCACACGCCTGCAGCCACCCACGGTCGCCTCTGCGGAGGTGCGGTCTGCCGGTTTGCCAACCGTTGGGAAGGAGAAATCGTGGCTGTTGTCACCATGAAGCAACTGCTGGAGGCCGGGGTTCACTTCGGTCACCAGACCCGGCGCTGGAACCC
>JAUTXA010000281.1 GCA_030838265.1 Actinomycetota bacterium
GGTCGCCCTCACCGGCTTCCTCGCCGAGCTGCCCGAGGCTCCGCGCCCATGACCGACACCCCGAGCCGCAACGGCGGCGAGCTGGCCATGGACGTGCTCGCTCGTTACGGCGTGGCCGAGCTGTTCACCCTCAACGGCGCCCACATCTGGCCTTTCTACGACGCCTGCCGCAAGACGGGGACGCCGATCTACGACACCCGCCATGAGCAGACCGCCACCTTCGCGGCCGAGGGCATGGCCAAGCTCACCCGCCGGGCCGGCGTCGCCGCCCTCACCGCCGGGCCCGGTGTCACCAACGGCATCAGCGCCGTCGCCACCGCCCAGGCCACCGGGTCACCGCTCGTCGTCCTCGGCGGACGGGCGCCGCAGCACCGCTGGGGAAACGGCTCGCTGCAGGAGTTCGACCACATCCCCGTCCTCTCGCCCATCACCAAGATGGCGGCCACCGCCACCACGGCCGAGGCCATCCCCGAGCTGGTCGAGCGCGCCGTCGTCGAGGCCATGACCTCGCACCGGGGCCCCACCTTCGTCGACGTCCCCCTCGACATCGCCTTCTCGTCGGCCACGGTCGAGCTGCCCGAGGTCAGCCCCTTGGGCGGCCCTGACCCTGACCCCCACGAGATCGACAAGGCAGCCGCCCTGCTGGCTGGCGCCGAGCGGCCGGCCCTGATCGTGGGCGGCGACGTCTACTGGGACCACGCCGAGGGGCCGCTGCGTGACGCGGTCGAGACCCTTCGCATCCCCACCTTCGCCAACGGGCTGGGCCGGGGCTGCCTGCCCGCCGACCACGAGCTGGCCTTCGCCCGCACCCGGCGCCTCCTCCGCGATGCCGACGTCGTGGCGGTGGCCGGCACGCCGCTCGACTTTCGCCTGTCGTTCGGCAACTTCGGCGACGCCAAGGTCATCCACATCGCCGACACGCCGTCGTCGGTGGCCGGCCACGTCGAGCTCGCCGCCGCGCCGTCCGGCGACGTCGCCGCCATCTTCCGGGGTCTGGCCGGCTACCAGGGAGACCGGCGCGACCACGCCGACTGGATCACCCGGCTACGCGACGCCGAGACGGCCGCCCGAGCCGCCGAGGCCGACGAGCTGGCATCGGATGCGTTCCCGATCCACCCCGCTCGGGTCTACGGCGAGCTCCGCAGCCGGCTGGACCGCGACGCCGTGGTGGTGTGCGACGGCGGCGACTTCGTGTCCTACGCCGGCAAGCTGGTCGACAGCTACCAGCCGGGGTGCTGGCTCGACCCTGGCCCTCTCGGCTGCCTTGGCACCGGCCTCGGCTACTCGATCGCGGCGCGGGTCGCCCGTCCTCAGAGCCAGGTCGTCGCCATGCTGGGCGACGGGGCGGCCGGCTTCGACCTCATGGAGGCCGACACCCTCGTCCGCCACGGCCTGCCGGTGGTGATGATCGTCGGCAACAACGGCATCTGGGGCCTCGAGAAGCACCCCATGCACGGCCTCTACGGATGGGACGCGGCCTGCGACCTCCAGCCCCACACCCGCTACGACGAGGTGGTCAAGGCGTTGGGCGGGGCGGGCGAGGTGGTCGAGAAGCCGGGCGACCTCGGGGCCGCCATCGACCGAGCCTTCGCCTCCGGCGTGCCCTATCTGGTGAACGTGATGACTGACCCCGCCGTCAGCTACCCGCGCTCGTCGAACCTGGCTTAGAAGGCCTGGCTTAGAAGTTGAAGGCCGCTCGGCTGCGTTTGTAGGCCCACCCGAGGCTCCCGCCGATGAGGGCCAGGGGCAGCAGCAGCATGGTGAGGACGATGAGCAGGCCCGACGCCGGTGAGGGCGGCTTGGCCGTGGCCCGGATCAGGTTGCCGAGCAGGGCCGGGCCCTTGGGCGGCGACCGGAACTGATCGTCGGGGATGGGGAAGTCGTTGAAGGCGGAGTCGACCTCGATGGGTGCGGGCGCCAGCAGCGGGCCCTGGCTGCCGAAGTCGAGCGGCGCGCCGCCGCCACTGAAGTCACCCACGCCACTGGCCCCCGGGTCGCTCGGGGTCGGGGCTGCCGCCCCGTCGCCCGACGGCGTGGTGGTGGGCGCCAACAGCTCGAAGGGCTTGGCGCCCTTGAACACCCGGATGTAGGCCTTCACGTGGTAGCCCTTGTTGACGCCGGCGAAGTTGTTGACGACCACGTTGTAGATGCCGAGGGCGGGCTGGAAGAGCTTCGACGCCTCGGGCATGTCGGAGCTGGCCGAGTCGCCCTTGTCGGTGTAGCTCTTGTGATCGGGGTCTTCCTGGGTGTTGTCGTAGGTGTAGATGTCGACGTCGTTGCAGGCGTTGGTGACGACCACGTCATCGCACCCGCCGGGCTGCGTGCGATCCCACGACACCTCGACGTAGGCGAACCAGGCGTCGAAGACCGAGACGCCGGGCGGGGCCTTGATGTCGAGGGGGACGACGTCGCAGTAGGTCTTGGTGGCGCCCCGGCAGTCGCCCGGAAGCGGGGCTTGGGCCTGGCTCGATGGGTTGTTGCCGATGAGGGCGGGCTCGTCGGCCTCGCCGGGCTTGTCGATGGTGACGGTGATGGGATCGCGGGCGTTGGCGTAGGCCGGCTTGGCGGTGGCGCTGAGCACCGCCACGAAGCCGACGGCCGCCACCAGCAGGCCCAGGCCAATCAACAGACGACGCATTACCGACCTCCAGCTCATAGTTCTCATTCTACGCAGGGATGAATCCGGCCGACGCCGTGTAGCCGTTGCAAGGGTCACTGCTGCCGCTCCAGTCGGTGCCGGCGTTGCCCGACGGCCACTTGCCGGGCAGGGAGCGGGCGCCGCCCTGGATCGAGTGCCAGCACCCGGGCCGGCTCGACCCCGGTGGGCTCGCGTTCTTGTCGAACCACATGGCTTCGGCGTCCTTCACACACGTGTAGTCACCGGCGTTGTAGAAGCAGGCCGGGACCTGTGGGTTGCCGCTGGTGCGCTGGGGGATGGCGTGGAAGCCCTGGTCGATCGAGGTGGGCCCGAGCCGGGGACCGGCCACCTGGATGCCCACGAACAGCTGGAACAGGTTCTCGTAGTAGTCGCAGACGTAGTGGAGGTCGCCCTCGTTGTAGTCGGGCCCGGCCTCGCGGAACGCCTGGTAGCAGCGCTGCTGCTCGATGGGTGGCTTGTAGGTCTGGGGCGTGATGTTGATGGCGTGCTTGTCGAGAAGGCTGGCTCCCCCCATCTGGTCGATGGGGAACGAGGCGTCGAGCTCACCGTCACCGAGCAGGACCCACTCCGGGCTGTAGCCGATGGCCTGGGCCGATCTCAGCCAGTTGGGGTCGGTGCAGCCCGTGTACATGACCGTCGTCACCTTGTCCCTCTGGAACTGGCCCATGGTGACCTGGGCATAGCTGGCGCCGGCGTTCTCGTTGTCCTGGAAGTTGCAACCCCGCTTGCCGTTGGTCGCGCCCTCTTCGTTGCCGATGTTGCCGCCGCACTGGTTCACCCGGTTCTTGATGGCGGCGGCCAGGGCGCGGAACCCAACCTGGCCCTCGTCACCGCTGTGGATGATGCCGAACTTCCGCTTCGTGCCGTTGTCACCGACGTTGCCCGAGAAGACGGCGGGTTGGTTCACCATCTTCTGGCACACGTAGCTGGCGTAGCCGTCGGCCTGCTGCTCGACGCTCGGGAGGTAGCCCCAGATGAGCTTGGGGTGCTCGTTGAAGAACGACTGGGTCCGGCCGCCGAAGGAGCCGAAGTTGAGCACGCCGCGGCTGGCCATGGCCCGCAAGTAGGTGTCCTCGTAGCGCTCGAAGGCGAACGACACCACGGCGAACGGCTTCACCAGCTGGTAGTTCTCGGCCGCCTCGGCTTGACGTTCGTCGGGGCTGGGCTTGGCCACGATGTCGGAGTAGTAGACGATGAAGTGGACCTTGCGGCCGTAGGTCTGGAAGCGGTCGTTGAAGTAGCGCTGCCACACCTTGAAGGCCTGGGTCTGCAGGTGGTTGCAGCCGTCCTTGTCAGCCGCCGAGTCGTAGCTGTCGCACGACTTGTTGACGTCGTAGTAGGCGCCGCTCGGGGTCGAGGTGTTCGAGCTGTCGCTGGCGCTGATGTCGTTCACCGGATCCATGTAGATGAGGATCTTCACTTCGTTGCCGGTCACGCCCTGGTAGGTGGCGCCGAAGTTGTTGCCCTTGAAGAATGAGACACACGGTGGCGACAGCGGATCCTCGGTCTGGCGTTGGACGCCATCGATGTAGACGCACCGGTAGGTGGAGGCGGGGTCGCGCCCCTGCCCGCCTTCATCTGGCGGAAGGCCTCCGCCTCCGCCCGGGCCGCCAGCGGCCCCTTCGCCTTGGAGCCCGGAGCTGGCGCCCAGCCCGAGGGCCGACAGGTTCCCCGAGGGCGGGGCGTTGTTCTGGTCGTCCGGTGGGAGCGGGGCGTACTCGAGCGTCTGGGTGGGGTTGGTCTGGGGCAGGTTGAGCGAAGAAGGCAGCACGAAGATGGCGATTACCAGGCCGACGAGGATGGTGACCAGCGGCGGGTACTTGCGGCTCCACGACGGGCCCGTCTCCCGTGCCTCGTCAGTCGTGGAGACGGTGGTCACCGGCGTCGCTTCGGTCGGTTCGGTCGTTTCGTCGCCAATCGCCATGCCTGCTCCTCTGCCTGAGCCCACTCGGGTCGGGGATCCGCCGTCACCACGGCGGGCGGGCCCCTGCGCTCCATTCGTTTCCACCCCCGGGGATGGATTTCCTGCCCCGTTCTCACCATTCACCGGTTTGTGACCATCGCGTTTCGCCGGGGGATTCGCCCGGTTGGAGCAGGGGACCGACAGGCGTCTGGCGAATGTGACGGCCTAGAGTTTCGTCCGCGCGTGGTCGTGGACGGCCTCGTGCTCCCCCGACAGAAACTCAACGACGAGGACGGTCAGAACGCATGGCTTCCACCAGAGAGGCGCGGCGTGCCCGCACCACCACCCGATCCAGCGGTGGTCTTGACGCCCGCACCTACAAGCGCAACTTCGACATGGTCGTCGACAACGTCGAGACCGTGATCAAGGGCAAGACCGACGTCATCCGGCTGGCCCTGGTGGCCATGCTCTGCGAGGGTCACATCCTCTTCGAGGACCTGCCCGGCACCGGCAAGTCGATGCTGGCTCGAGCGCTGGCCGAGTCGATGAACGCCATCGCCAACCGGGTGCAGTGCACCCCTGACATGCTGCCCGGCGACATCACCGGGTCGTCGATCCTCGATCAGAAGAAGGGCGAGTTCGAGTTCCGCCCCGGGCCCGTGTTCTGCAACGTGCTGCTGTCGGACGAGATCAACCGGGCCACCCCCAAGACCCAGTCGGCCCTCCTCGAGGCCATGGGCGAGCGCCGGGTGACGGGCGACGGCGTCACCTACGACCTGCCCCGGCCCTTCTTGGTGCTCGCCACCCAGAACCCCATCGAGCAGGCCGGTACGTTCCCCCTCCCCGAGGCCCAGCTCGACCGCTTCCTCTTCAAGCTGACGATGGGCTACATGAGTCGCGACGCCGAGTTCGAGGTGATGTTCGACAACTCGATCAAGATGTCGATCGAGGACATCCAGCCGGTCATCGACACCGACGTGGTCCAGCAGATGATCCGCTACGCGGCCACCGTCGAGGTGAGCCCCGAGGTCGGCATGTACATCGTCGACCTGGTCCATGCCACCAGGCAGGATCCCGCGGCCGCCGCCGGCGGGAGCCCCCGCGCCTCGATCGCCCTCCTCCGCGCCTCGCGGGCCCTGGCGGCCAGCGACGGCCGCGAGCACGTGTACCCCGACGACGTGCGCGCTGTGCTGCGCCCCGTGCTCGGCCATCGCGTCATCCTCAACCCGGACTCCATCCTTCGCGGCGACACCATGGAGGCCGTCCTCGAGCGGGTCACAAGCGCCGTGAAGCCCCCGCTGTCGGCTCGTGGCCGCGGCGCCGAGGCCGCTGACGCGTGAGCCCACTCCGCTCACGCGGGAGTCGCAGCCAACGGCGGGAGGCCGGTGCCGAAAGGGTGCGCGGCCTTCGGGGCCGGCTCGACCGCGTCGCTGATGCGCTGGCGCCGGCCGCCTTGCGCCGGAGCTTCCTGCGCTTCCAGCGCAGGACCGGCGTCACCAAGTCGGGCGTTGCCTTGCTCATCGGGGCGGTGGTCATGTTCGTGCTCGGCTACGTCATCGCCGGCAAGGGCGCCGAGCTGTTCGGCATCGGCGGGGTCATCCTGCTCGTCATCAGCTACTTCCTCGCCCCTCGCAGCCTCAAGATGGAGGGCGAGCGGGCCGGTCTGTTCCCCCGTGTGCAGGAGGGCGACCGCCTCGACGTCGAGGTTCGCCTGACGGCCAAGCGCTCGGTCACCACCTTCATCCTCGAGGAGCAGCTCCCCGAGCGCCTCGGCCACTCGGTGCGGGTGCCCATCACCAAGCTGCCCTCGGGCGCCACCGTGTCGCACTTCTACAGCCTCCGCTGCGGACGCCGCGGCGTCTACGACATCGGCCCACTGGTGGCCATCGCCGGCGACCCCCTCGGTCTCAACCAGCGCGAGACGGTCGTGGCCGAGCCCTTCGAGCTGCTGGTGCACCCGCGCGTCGAGCTCGTCTCCGACCGTCCTCTCACCCGCCAGTTCGAGGATCCGCCCATCCGCCCGCCCGTCTCGAAGCCGTGGCCGTCTGGCCTCGAGTTCTACGGGATGCGGGAGTACGTCCCCGGCGACGACCTGCGCCGCATCGTGTGGCGAGCGTCGGCCCGCACCGGGAAGATCATGGTGCGTGAGGCCGAGCAGGGCATCACCGACAAGATCACCATCATCCTCGACACCAACCGCGGCACCCACAGCCGCGACGGCGAAGGCCTCTCCGAGTCGTTCGAGACCGGCGTCCGCATGGCCGCTTCGCTGGCCGTTCGCCACCTGCGCGAGGGCTACGAGATCAAGGCCGTGGCCAACGGCGGCCCCATCACCCGCCCGTTGCGGGGTCCCACGTCGCAGCTGCTGATGCTCGACGCCCTGGCCCGGATCGACCTCGACCGGGAGCCACTGGGCAAGGCCATCATGCGCCTGCTCTCCTCAGGCCAGCGCGACGCCCACAACATCCTCATCACGCCGCGGCTCGGCCCCCAGGAGGCGGCCCAGCTCAAGCTGCTGATCAACACTGGCGTCTCCATCCTCGTCGTCGCCCTCATGTGGGACGAAGACGCGGCCCACACCCTGGGCACCGCCGCTTCGCTGGGCTGCCAGGTGGTTGGCGTGCACCCCGGCCAGGATCTGTCGACGGCCCTGTACCAAGACCTCGGAGCCGGGAACCGGGTCTGATGGCGATCGAGACCGACGAGCTCAGCTCCGACAGCCCGGCTCCCGAGGCTCCGCCCGCCGCGGCCCCGGCGCCCGCCGGCGTGCCGGCCCCGACCGGCCTCACCGACGCCAACGTCGACGAAGACATCGAGGCCCGATCGCCCGTCCGCCTGGCCCTGGCCGTAGCCTTCCCGACCATCGGCGCGGCCATGATGGTGGGCGGCGTCTTCACCGGCATCTCGCCCCGTCCGGTGGCCGCGGTCGCCGGCCTGCTCGGCGTGGCCCTGGCCCTCGGCATCCACCGCATCAAGCGTGGCCCTCTCGTGGCCAACCTGCTGGTGGCGCTCGGCCTCTTCGTGATCGGCATCGTCGTGCTGCTCCCCAGCGTGGGCGACATGCTCCACGTCAGCGGACTGGCCGGCTCGGCCGTCCGCGGCCGCAGCCTCCTGCGCCCGCCGGTCGAGTTCCTCTCTGGGTGGCGGGCCATCGTCGGTTGGCTCATGGCGTGCGTCGGCTTCGCCGGAGCCTGGCTCGCCCTCGACGTCGACCGACCGTCGCTCGGCCTCCTCCTTCCCCTGCCCGTGGCCGCCATCGCCGGCATCAGCGTGCCCAAGGACAGCCAGGTCGTCAGCGGCCTGGCCGTGCTCGTGCTCTTCGCCATCGGCCTCGGCCTCCTTTCCTCCGAGCAGTCCGGTGGGGCCGACGGCACCCGGCCCACTGCGGCCTACGAGATGCGCAAGGCGCTCAAGGCCCTCCCGCTGCTCGCCGTGCTCACCCTCGGGCTCTACTTCCTGGCCACCCACGCCGACTTCCTCTTCCCCAAGTCGCTGATCGACCCGGCCCAGCAGCCCCAGAAGCCCAAGACCGTCCCCCTCAGCCAGGTCCAGGACCGGGTGCTCTTCAGCGTCGAGTCCAAGCTGACCGGCCCGTGGCGCATCGGCGGTCTCGACGTCTATCAGGGCAACGCCTGGCGCCTCCCGCCTTTCGCCGCCAACCAGCTCAAGCCGGTCAACGAGTCGGGTGTGGTCGACGCTGCGCTGCCGGTTGGCCCCGCCGCCACGTTCAGGGTGGCCGGCCTCGGTGGTGCCGTGCTCCCCGGCCTGCCCAACACGGTCGCGGTGCGGGCCCAGGGACCGACCTTGTCGTATGACGCCCGCAACGGAAACATCCGCCTGGCCAACGGCCAGGTCACCCCCGGGCTCACCTACACCGTGTTCGGCTCGCCCCTGGCCAAGGTGAGTGACCTCAAGGCCATCAACGACACCGAGTTCGACAAGATCGACCCGAAGATCAGGGCCTACGGCCTGCAGATCCCGCCGATGCCGCCGGCCGTGGCGTCGCTCATCGACCAGGCGCCCAAGACCAGCAAGTTCGACACCTACCAGTTCCTGTTCAGCCACACCCTGAAAGACATCACGGCCAAGGGCGCCGGCGCCCCCGTCGACATCAGCGCCGACCGGGTCAACGACCTGATCGGGGGGTCCAAGACCGGGTCGCCGTACGAGATCGTGGCCACCCAGGCCATGCTGGCCCGCTGGATCGGCATCCCGAGCCGCATCGGCTACGGCTTCGACCAGGGCACCGTGGTGGGCAACGTCCGCGAGGTGCGGCCCAACAACGGCATCAGCTTCGTCGAGGTCTACTTCCCCGGAAAGAAGTGGATCCCGATCATCGGCACCCCCGAGAAGGCCGAGCCCACCGTCGGCAGCGACCCGAGCCTTCAGAAGAAGGACGCCTCGATCAAGCCGAGCAACGACATCGCCGTGCAGCTCTACCTCCCGACCTTCACCCCGCCGCCCAGCGTGCTGGGCAAGCAGATCGCGGTGGGCGTGCTGCTGGCCATCCCCTTCCTGCTGTTCCTCTACCTGCTCTACCTCCTCTACCCCGGCCTGAAGAAGGCGCGCCTGCGCTCGCAGCGCCGGGCCGCCGCCCTCGAGGCCGGCACCCGGGCCCGCGTGGCCCTGGCCTATTCCGAGTGGCGGGACTACGCCACCGACTTCGGCTTCTTCTATCCGACCGACACGCCGCTCATGTTCCTCGACCGCTTCATCGATGACGAGGAGCACAACGAGCTGGCCTGGCTCACCACCCGGACCATCTGGGGCGACCTCCAGGGCGCCGACGACCCGGCGCTGGCCACAGTGGCCGAGGAGCTCTCGCGGGCCCTGCGCCGCCGGCTGGCATCGGCCCAACCGGGAACCGTCCGTTTGGTGGCCGGCGTCTCACGGTTGTCCCTGCGCGATCCCTACGCGCCCGAGACCGATCTCACCCTGAAGCGACAGCCGAGAAAGGAGCGCTCTGATGAAGCGATCCCAGTTGGGTAGGCGGTTCAAGCCGATGGCGGTGCTGGCCGCGGCGGGCCTGCTGGCCTCAGCTTGCGTGCACCAAGGCGCAGCCAAGGTCGGTGTGGCCAAGCTCGAGGCCAGTCTCGTGTTCGGGGTGCAGGACAAGAAGCCGTCGGCGCCGCCGTCGCTGCCGACGGGTCCCGTCCCCGACGTGGCCGCCACCGCCGGCTTCGACGTCTTCTCGTTCGACAACCCGACGACCGATTTCGACAACACCAAGACGACGATCAAGCCCGCCTGCCCCCTGGCATCGGTGACGGCCGCCCCCGAGAAGGCGGTTGAGGCCTACATCACGGGCACCCCGCCCGAGGGACTCGTCAAATGGCGGCGGGGCGGCACCGTCACGACGGGCAGTGGGGCCAAGGCTTCCTTCACCGGCTTCGAAGGCCGGGTGGTACGCAACTACACCAAGATCGACGACAACAACTTCGAGTTCCAGACCGTCCAGCCCCGCCTCGACAAGCCGGCCGTAGAGATCAGCACCTTCCACGTCAAGACCAACGGCCAGACCGTCGAGAACGTGGGCACCAACGGCGTGCCGACGGTGCGCACCCAGGCCCCTGACGCGGGCGTGGTGCTGACCCGGATCGATCGCTACAACGAGCAAGGTCAGGTCGAGAGCAGCTTCGCCCCCGGCCAGGGCTTGCTCCTGCTGCCCCTTCCCGTCACGACCGGCGAGCAGTACCAAAGCGTGGCCGTCGACGGTAAGAGCGGCCACACCATGCAGATCGACGCCACCGTCACCCGCCGCCAGCGGGTCGACGCGTGCGGCGACCTGGTCGACGGGTGGGAGGTCCAGACCCAGCTGACCGACTCGTCGCTGGGCCAGCTCACCTACAACTACATCGTCGCCACCCAGTACGGGGGCGTCCTGATCAGCGAGGTGTACCAGGCGGCCCAGTCGGCCAGCCCGGCGGGCCCGCCCCCTGGCGTCCCGTCGTTCGCCGACGACCTCAACTTCCAGCTGGCCCAGCTCCACCCGAGCCCCGTCCCCGCCGGGTTCAACCCGTAGCAACTGCGATGGACCGCTTCCTTCCCTCGAACCCTCGCGCCCGCAGCGCCGTCCTCGCCGTGGCGGCGGCCGCCCTGACTTTGCTGTTCACCCAGGTCGTGCTGCCCGGCGGCAGCGGCGGCGGGCGCGGTGCCCCGTCGGCCATGCTCTTCCAGGGCCTGGTCAACGGCACCTTGGTTGGGTTGAGCGCCGTCGGCGTCGTGTTGCTCTACCGCACGCTGCGCATCATCAACTTCGCCCAGGGTGCGATCGGGGCGGTCGGCTACGTCACCCTGCTCCTGTTCCTGCAGTTCACCCACCTGCCCTTCCTGCTGAGCTTCCTCATCGCCTTGCTGCTGAGCACAGCCCTGGGCGCCATCGTCGGCGTGGTGATGCTGCGGTTCTTCAACAGCTCGCGCCTGTTCCTCACCGTGGTCACCATCGTCGGGGTGCCGGCGGTGCTCGGCCTGCTCGCCTTCATCAACCGCATGCCGTTCTTCCCGCCGCTGGCCGAGCGGCCCGCGAGCGGTCAGCTCACGGGCCCAAGCCTCAAGCTCCTGCTGCCCTTCCCAGCCTGGAAGTTCCGGGTCGGCAGCTTCCCGATCGACTTTGGCTTCTCCCACGTCTTCGCCCTCGACGTCGGGCTCATCGCCCTCATCGCCATCGGCATCTTCTTCCGCTACACCCGGACGGGCACGGCGGTGCGAGCCCTGGCCGAGAACCCCGAGCGGGCATCGCTGCTCGGCATCGGCGT
>JAUTXA010000282.1 GCA_030838265.1 Actinomycetota bacterium
GCCCCACGAACCCGCGCCAATGACGGCTACGCCGTTCTTCACGAGGCAACCCTAGACTCGGGTCGTGGACCGAGAGGCGTTCGTGATCGCCCAGCTGTCCGATCTCCATTGCGGATCGCCGTACTTCGACGCCCGCCTGCTCGAGACGGCGGTTGCCGAGACGATCGGGATGGCGCCCGATCTCGTCGTCATCGGCGGCGATCTCACGGCTGAGGGCTACGCCAACGAGTTCCGTATGGCCCAGGAGTTCCTCGAGCCCCTCTTCGCGGCGGGGCTGCGCACCCTCGTCATCCCCGGCAACCACGACTCCAAGAACGTCGGCTACCTGCACTACCGCGACACCTTCGGATCGGGCGACGTCTCGGGCAAGGGCGACAGCGTCCTGCAGCTGTCGGCCGGACGCAACGACGATGGCGCGCCGCTCACCATGCGCGTCGTCGCCATCGACTCGTCGAAGCCCGACCTGGCCGAGGGAGAGGTCGGGCGCGAGCGCTACCAGTGGATCCGCGACCAGCTGGCCGGCACCGGACCGGTCGACGTGAAGACCTTCGTCCTCCATCACCACCTGGTGCCCGTGCCCGGCACCGGGCGCGAGCGCAACACGGTCTGGGATGCGGGCGACGTTCTCGCCCTGCTGGCCGAAGAGAGCGTCGACCTCGTGCTGTCGGGCCACAAGCACGTGCCCCACGTGTGGCTCCTCAACGACGTCCTCATTGTCAACTCGGGGACGGTGTCGAGCTACCGGCTGCGGGGCTACACCCGCCCGTCGTACAACGTCCTCGAGGTCACCCCGAACGAGATCAAGGTGACCCTGAAGTACCCCGGGACGGCCGAGCGTTTGGCCGCCACCCTCGACCGAGGCGAGATGCGCCTCCACACCTCCGAAGAGCTGGCCGGCATGTTCTCGAAGACCTCGTGGAGGCCCTGACCCCGATGCCCAACGAGCTGCTCCGCATGTTCCAGAGCGCGGTCGACCCCTCCGATGTCGATGCCGTCCGCAAGCTGTTCAACGACGACGTCGCCCCCGCCTTCCGCCATCTCGAGGGCTGCCTCGCCATCGAGCTCGCCATCGGGTTCGACACCAACGCCGGCGGGCTGGTCGAAGGGGCGGCGATCTCTCGTTGGGCCTCGCGCCAGGCCATGGAGAAGGCGCTGGCGTCCCGCGAGGCCCGCGAGGGCTTGGTCCGCATCCTCGCCCTGCTCCGCCAGGAGCCCGTGACCCGCCTGTTCGAGGTGGTGGCATGACCACCGCCGTCCTCCTGCCCGTCAAGGGCTTCTCGGGGGCCAAGGCTCGCCTCTCCCCCGTGCTCGGCCCCCAAGCCCGCGCCGATCTGGCCCGCGACCTCGCCGAACGTGTGGTGGCCGCGGCCCGGCCCCTCCCCATCACCGTCGTCACCTCCGACCGCGACGTGATGGGGTGGGCCGACATGCTCGGCCTCGACGTCACCATCGACCCCGGTGGCGGGCTCAGCGCCGCGGTCACATCGGGCGTCGCCGCCCTGGCCCGACGCGGCGTCGACCAGCTGATCGTGGCTCACGGTGACCTGCCGATGGCCGACGACCTCAGTTGGCTGGCCCGCTTCGGCGGCATCACCCTCGTCCCCGATCGTCGGGAGGATGGCACCAACGTCATCTGCCTCCCCACCACTTCAGGCTTCACCTTCAGCTACGGGCCCGACTCCTTCGGCCGCCACCGCCATGAAGCCCGCCGCCTCGGGTTGCCCTTGCGAATCGTGCGCGATCCCTCGCTGGGATGGGACATCGACTTCCCCGCCGATCTCGAGCCCGTCACCCTCCCGGTCTGACGCGCCGCGGAGTCATCGATGGAGACCGACCTCGCCACGCCGCGTCGTGCCCTCGCCATCGGCGCTCATCCCGATGACGTCGAGTTCGGCTGTGGGGCGACGCTCGCCAAGTGGACGGCCGGTGGCACCGAGATCTTCCATCTGGTCTGCACCGACGGCTCGAAGGGCTCGTGGGACCCGGCCGAGGACACGGCCCGGCTGATCGCCACCCGCCAGGAGGAGCAGCGGGCCGCATCGCGCGCCCTCGGCGGCAAGGGCGAGGTGATCTTCCTCGGCTGGCGGGACGGCGAGCTCGAGTCCGGGCTGCGCCAGCGGTGGGAGGTGGCCCACGCCATCCGCCAGGTGCAGCCCGACGTTGTCCTGGGCCACGACCCCTGGAAGCGCTACCGCCTCCACCCCGATCATCGCCACGCCGGGCTGCTCGCCGTCGAGGGCATCGTCGCCGCCCGCGACCCGCACTTCTTCCCCGAGCAGGGCGTGCCCCCTCACCGCCCCTCGGCGCTCCTGCTCTTCGAGGCCGACGAGGTCAACCATGTCGAGGTGATCGGCGCCGCCCACGCCGAACAGAAGCTGGCCGCCCTGCTCGAGCATCGCAGCCAGCTCCGGTCGACGATGCACATCGACAACGCCGAGGCGGCCGACGAGGTGGCCCGATTCCGCGACCGCATGCACAGCCGGCTGGCCGAGCACGGGGCCTTGGCGGGAGCCCCGCGGGGCGAGGCCTTCCACGTCATGACCGGTCTCTAGGGGGCCCCGGGACGCGAAGGAGGGCCCCCGCGGGGGCCCTCCTCAACAGATCGGCGAAGCAGGTCAGCGCTTCTTGGCTGCCTTCTTCGTGGCCTTCTTGGCGGTCGACTTCCTCTTGGCTGCCTTCTTGGTCGACTTCTTGGCGGCCTTCTTGGTCGCCTTCTTCGCCGTCGACTTCTTGGCTGCCTTCTTGGTCGACTTCTTGGCGGCCTTCTTGGTCGCCTTCTTCGCCGTTGACTTCTTCGCCGCCTTCTTGGCCGTGGACTTCTTGGCCGTTGACCGCTTGGCGGTGGACTTCTTGGCTGCCTTCTTCGTCGACTTCTTGGCCGTCGACCGCTTGGCCGCCTTCTTGGCCGTGGACTTCTTGGCCGTCGACTTCTTTGCCGTGCTCTTCTTCGCCGCCTTACGGGCGGCCGGTGCAGCCTTCTTCATCACCATGTTCTCGTGCCGCCTTTCGCTAGCGCTTCTTGGTGGACTTGGTGGACTTCTTGGCTGTCGCCTTCTTGGCGGTGGACTTCTTCGCCGCCGCCTTCCCGTTCAACGTGGACTTGAACGCCGCCGCCGGTGAGAACTTCACACCCTTGGACGCCGCAATCTTCACGGGAGCACCGGTCTGCGGATTGCGACCCATGCGGGCCGCCCGCGCTGTCGGTGAGAAGGTGCCGAAGCCGAAGATCGAGGTCTTGTTCCCCGACTTCGTCTCTGACATCACCGCGTCGATAACCGCATCGACAGCAGCTTCCGCCTCCTTCTTCGCGATCGCAGCCGCAGCAGCGACTGCATCGACGAGCTCACTTTTGTTCACACACCCTCCAAGGTGATTGGGAAGTTCAGATGAAATGAAAGAGGTTTTGACGGCATAGGTCAAGCATTTGCGCGCGCGGCGCGCTGAGCAACGGCCTTTGCTGACAAGGGAATTCAAACTGCAATCGACGAGCGGCCCTTTGTTTGCAAGGCTCATTGCCATGGATGCACTCGACGATGGTCGCTATGACGTCTTCGTTGTCGATGTTGAAGAAGATGACGAGAACGACGTCACACACCTCGATCTCACCATCACGAGTGGCGCGCGCAAGGGTGAGGTGGTGCGCGTGCGCGCCACCAACTTGCGACGCGATCCAGTCGCGTTGCTCGGTCTTCCGGGGTCGATGGAGGTCATCGACGGTCGTCCGTCGGTGACCTTCGATTGAGGGCTGCGCGTCTTCTGAGTGAGGGCGTACGCGCGCGTGGGAGACTTCGCGTCACGGGAGCCGAGAGGCTGAGAGGGCGTCAAGCCGGCGCCGACCGTCTGACCTGATCCGGGTAATTCCGGCGGAGGGAGAAGCGATGGCTGTTGGGGCGAGAACCAAGGTCTACGTCGAGGGCAGTCGCGACGACATACGAGTGCCGTTCACCGAGGTCGCCCTGGCGCCCTCGGCCACGCGGACCGGCCCGCAGGCGAACGCGCCGATCCGCCTCTACGACACCAGCGGGCCCGGGTCCGACGTAAACGAGGGCCTCCCTGCCCATCGCCAGGCGTGGATCCTCGAGCGGGGCGACGTCGCCGAGTACGACGGACGAGCCGTGCAGAGGCGCGACGACGGACGCTCGGCCGGTCAAGGACGAGTGAGCGAGGTCTTCGCCGGCCCTCCCCGCCGGCCCCTGCGGGCCGTGCCCGGCGCCAACGTCACCCAGATGCACTACGCCCGCCGGGGCGAGATCACGCCCGAGATGGAGTTCGTGGGTCTCCGTGAGGGCCTCGACGCCGCCTTCGTGCGCGACGAGGTCGCCCGCGGCCGGGCCATCATCCCCAGCAACGTCAACCACCCGGAATCCGAGCCCATGGCCATCGGCCGCGGGTTCCTGGTCAAGATCAACGCCAACATCGGCAACTCGGCGGTCACCTCGTCGATCTCCGAGGAGGTCGACAAGCTCACGTGGGCGACCCGTTGGGGCGCCGACACGGTGATGGACCTCTCGACCGGGCGCGACATCCACACCACGCGGGAGTGGATCATCCGCAACTCCCCCGTCCCCATCGGCACCGTCCCGATCTACCAAGCCCTCGAAAAGGTCGACGGCCAGGCCGAGGAGCTCACGTGGGAGGTGTACCGGGACACCATCGTCGAGCAGTGCGAGCAGGGCGTCGACTACTTCACCGTCCACGCCGGCGTACGCCTGGCCTACGTCCCCCTCACGGCCAAGCGGGTAACGGGCATCGTGAGTCGAGGTGGGTCGATCCTCGCCGCCTGGTGCCTCGCCCACCACCGCGAGAACTTTCTCTACGAGAACTTCGAAGAGCTGTGCGAGATCATGGCCACCTACGACGTGGCCTTCTCGTTGGGCGACGGCCTGCGTCCCGGTTCGATCGCCGATGCCAACGACGAGGCCCAGCTGGCCGAGCTCAAGACGCTGGGCGAGCTGACCCAGATCGCGTGGCGCCGCGACGTTCAGGTGATGATCGAAGGCCCCGGCCACGTGCCGATGCACAAGATCAAGGAGAACATGGATCTCCAACTCGAGCTGTGCCACGAGGCGCCCTTCTACACACTGGGCCCCCTCACCACTGACGTGGCCCCGGGCTATGACCACATCACCTCGGCCATCGGCGCCGCCATGATCGGCTGGTACGGCACGGCGATGCTCTGCTACGTCACCCCCAAGGAGCATCTGGGGTTGCCCAACCGCGACGACGTTCGCCAGGGGGTCATCGCCTACAAGGTGGCGGCCCACGCCGCCGACCTGGCCAAGGGTCACCCCACCGCCCAGGTCTGGGACGACGCCCTTTCGAAGGCTCGCTTCGAGTTCCGCTGGGAGGACCAGTTCAACCTCTCCCTCGACCCCGAGACGGCGCGCTCCTACCACGACGAGACGCTCCCGGCCGAGCCGGCCAAGACCGCGCACTTCTGCTCGATGTGCGGTCCCAAGTTCTGCTCGATGAAGATCAGTCAGGACGTGCGCGACTACGCGGCAGCGCACGGTGTGGGCGCCGACGAGGCCATCGAGCTCGGCATGAAGGAGAAGTCGGCCGAGTTCGTCGCCGCCGGTGGCGAGGTCTACCAGGAGACCTAGGACGCGACGACGCGGCCGCACCCCCCTCACCCCGCACGTTTGAAGCCGTCCCCGCGCGTGCATGAACACTGCCAGTGAAACGAAACCCCTTCGGCGGGGTATGGGGGCGCATGCGCGGATGGCCGTGGGGTCGCATCGCTCTCGGCACGCTCGCCTTCGTCATCATCGTCGCCGTCGTGCCGCCTTTCCGGCGAGCCGCCACCATCGCCGTCAGCAGGGTGGTGCTCCTGATCGCCAGCCCGCTCGCCCCTGACATCCATGGCTTCGACGCCCTCCCAGGGACGACGGTGATCCTGGCCAAGGACGGCACGCCCGTCGCCCATCTCGACGGTGGCCAGCGCCGGATACCCGTGAAGCTCAAGGATCTCCCGCCCGAGGTGCCGCATGCGGTGCTGGCGGCCGAGGACGCCAACTTCTACCACCACAGCGGGGTTGATCCGGCGGCCGTCCTGCGCGCCCTGGTCCGCAACGCCGAGGGAGGCCACACCCAGGGCGGCAGCACGATCACCCA
>JAUTXA010000149.1 GCA_030838265.1 Actinomycetota bacterium
ATGAGCTACTGGGAATCCCGCCAGTCGATCTACTACGCCAGCGTCTACATCCAGGGCTCCAACTCAGTCGCCGCCCTCGGCTCACTCGACAAGGTCGACTGCGCCCTTCGCCTCTACGTGGCCCGCAACGCCTATCGCATCGCCAAGCCCGGTGATCTGGTGAGCGCCATGAGCACCGTGTTCCCTGACGCGGGCCCGCGGATGGCGGCCTTCGGCGTGCATCCCTGAGCCCGACCTACGCTCCGGCCATGAAGACAGTGATCGAGGTCGCCGAGGCCGTTCGGGCCGGAGAGCTGAAGGCGGTCGAGGTGCTCGACGAGTGCCTCGAGGCCATCGCCACCACCAACGGCGAGCTGAATGCCTTCGTCCATCTCGACCCCGACCTGGCCCGCCGGGCCGCCGATGCCGTCGACGCCGCCGTCGCCCGGGGCGAGGACCCCGGCCCGCTGGCGGGTGTGCCCTTCGGAGTGAAGGACCTCGAGGACTGCGCCGGCATGCCGACATCGCAGGGGTCGCTGCTCTACAAGGGCGACCCGCCCAAGGAGCGCGACTCCGTCCATGTCGCTCGGCTCCGGGCGGCCGGCGCCGTGCCGGTCGGGAAGACGGCCGCACCAGAGTTCGGGAGCTACGCCTTCACCGAGACTCGAGCGTGGGGGACGACACGCAATCCATGGGATCCCACCCGCACACCCGGCGGGTCGAGTGGCGGCTCGGCGGCGGCCGTGGCCGCGGGCATGGTGCCGTTCTGCACGGCGAGTGACGGCGGCGGCTCGACTCGCATCCCCGCCGCTTTCACGGGCTTGCTCGGGTTCAAGGCCAGCTACGGCCGCATCCCCCATCCCCATGCCGGCGCGTCGCAGACGGCCTGCTACGGCGCCCTCACCACCACCGTGTCCGACGCCGCCCGCCACCTGGACGTCGCCGCCGGACCCGACGATCACGACCGGGCCTCGCTGCCACCGGCGAGCGTCCGCTACGAGGACGCCATCGAGTCTCTCGACGTTCGGGGCCTGCGGGTGGCCTGGTCGTCGGACTTGGGCTTTGCCGTGGTCGACCCCGAGGTCGAGGAGCTGGCCAAGGCGGCCGCCTTCGAGCTGGTCGAGGCAGCCGGCCTCGAGGTCGTCGACCGGCCCGTCCAGTTCACCGACATCGTCAAGGTGTGGCTCGGCGCCAACGCCATCGACATCTTCCAGGACATGCAGCGCGGCATGTGGCCGGAGCGGGCCGACGAACTCACCGGCATCAATCGCTTCTTCCTCCAGGCCTCTGAGGGCGTCACCGTGCCCCAACTGGCCCGGGTGTGGAAGCGACGTGCCCGCTTCGAGGACGAGGTGGCCGAGCTGTTCGCCGACGTCGACGTCCTGCTGACGCCGGCGACCGCGGTCGTCGCCTTCGAGGCCGAGGGCCCCATGCCGACGCGCATCAACGGCCAGGATGTGATCCCGACCATGGCGGTGCCTTTCACCCAGCTCGCCAACATGTGCTGGAACCCGGCCGTCTCGGTGCCCGCCGGCCTCAACAGCGAGGGGATGCCGGTCGGCCTGCAGGTCAACGGGCGGCGCCACGCCGACGACGTCGTGCTGCGACTGGCCCGCATCTGGGAGCAGGCCCGGCCCTGGCCCCGTACCGCGCCGTCGGCCTCGACCTCGGCATGAGCGAGGTCCCGGCCTTCCTGCACGCCTTCGCCCGACCCGCGGCCGGCGCCGACACCTTCGTCAACATGGCGGCGGGCGAGGGCGCCCACGTCACCGACGTCAACGGCAAGCGCTACATCGATGCCCTGGCCAGCCTCTGGTACTGCAACGTGGGCCATGGCCGGCGCGAGATCATCGACGCGGTCACCACCCAGATGACGAAGCTGGCGGCCTTCCACACGTTCGATCGCTTCACCAACGAGCCGGCCGAGGCCCTGACGGCGCGCCTGGCCGCGCTGGCGCCGATGCCGGACGCCCGGGTGTTCTTGACGAGCGGGGGATCGGAGTCGGTCGACACCGCCCTCAAGCTGGCCCGCTTGGCCCACAACATCGCCGGCGCGCCGGAGCGAACCGTCATCGTCAGCCGGGCCCCGTCGTACCACGGGGTCAGCTACGGCGCCCTCGCCGCGACCGGTCTGCCGCTGAACCAGCAGGGCTTCGGGCCGATGCTGGGCGACGTGGTCCAGGTGCCCCATGACGACCTTGCCGCCATCGACGCCGTGCTGGTCGAGCAGGGCGACCACCTGGCTGCCATCATCGCCGAGCCGGTGGTCGGGGCCGGCGGCGTCCTCCCGCCATCGCCGGGCTATCTGGCCGGGTTGCGCGAGCGCTGCGATGCGTACCGCGGCTTCCTCATCCTCGACGAGGTCATCTGCGGGTTCGGGCGCCTCGGCGCGTGGTGGGGGGCCCAGCACTACGACGTGGTGCCCGACCTGGTGACCTTCGCCAAGGGCGTGACCTCGGGCTACCAGCCTCTCGGTGGCGTGCTGGTCGGACGCGCCGTCCGTGAACGCCTCGAAGCCGACCCCTCGTTGGTCCTCCGCCACGGCCACACCTACGGCGGCCACCCGACGGCCTGCGCCGCGGCGTTGGCCAACCTCGACCTCATCGAGGCCGAGGGTCTGGTCGAGCGGGCCACCAAGGTGGGCCACCATCTGCGCCAAGCCCTCGAGTCGGTTGTCGACGGCACCCGCATCACCGGAGTGCGGGGCGACGGCGCCGTCTGGGCCGCCGCGTTGGGCGACGGCGTCGACGCCATCGCCGTGCGCGACGCCATGCTCGAGCTCGGCGTGATCCCCCGTCCCATCGGCACCTCGACGATGGCCTTCTGCCCCCCGCTCGTCATCGACGACGCCGACATCGACCGCTGCGCGGCCGCCCTGTCCGAGGCGGCCGCCTCCGTCTAAAGCCGCTGGTCCCCGGACTTCTGTCGCGTTGTCTTGACTAGGTCCGGAGAACGCGACAGAGAACCGCGGGTGGTTGTGTGACGGACGTCGTCGTTTCCCCGGCTGCAGACGGGGGAACGGAAGGCGGCATGGACCCGGGGGCCCCGGAGGGATTCGACGCCGCGCCGCGGCCGCGGTGGCGCACGTTCTCGATCTACGCGGGGATGATCCTGTTCGGCTTCGTGGCCATCCAGTTCGTGCTCCACGCCGGCCACGGCCTGCACGCCCCCAAGCCGACAGGTGTGGCCGCAGCCAAGAAGGCGTCGGGGGCCAGCACCGAGGACATCGTGTGGCGCCTGCTCCTGGCCGCCACCGTCGTCATCGTGGTGGCTCGACTGGTGGGGGCCGCCTTCCAGCGCGTCCATCAGCCGCAGGTGGTGGGCGAGATCGTGGCCGGCATCATTCTCGGCCCGTCCGTGTTCGGCCACCTGGCACCGGGACTGAGCCACGAGCTGTTCAGCCCGGCCATGCTGCCGTTCCTCGACGTGCTGGCCCAGGTCGGCCTCATCTTCTTCATGTTCCTCATCGGGCTCGAGCTCGACGTCCGCCTGATCCGGGGACGGGGCGACACCGCCGCCTTCGTCAGCCACGTCAGCATCATCGCCCCGTTCGTCTTGGGAGGCGCCTTGGCCCTCGCCCTCTTCCCGACGTTGGGATCGGAATCGGGACGCTTCACCCCGTTCGCCCTCTTCCTCGGCGCGTCGATGTCGATCACCGCCTTCCCAGTGCTGGCCCGCATCCTCACCGAGCGAGGGATTTACAAGACGCCGCTCGGCGCCGTCACCCTCACGTGCGCGGCGGTCGACGACGTCACCGCGTGGTGCATGCTCGCCGTGGTCGTGGCCATCGCCCGGGCCAACGGGTCGACGAACGCCCTCATCACGATCGGGCTCAGTGCCGCCTTCATCGCCTTCATGGTCGTGGTCGTGCGCCCTGCCCTGGCCCGCGTCGCCCGGTACCACGAGGAGCGCGGCACCCTCGCGGGCGGGATGCTCGCCCTGCTGTTCGTCGGCATCCTGCTCAGCGCCCTCGCCACCGACCGAATCGGCATCCACGCCATCTTCGGCGCCTTCCTCTTCGGGGCGATCATGCCCCAGCGCTCCGAGCTCATCGTCGAGCTGGTGCAGAAGCTCGAGGACTTCACGGTCGTCTTCCTGCTCCCGCTCTTCTTCGCCTTCACCGGCCTGCGCACCGATGTCGGCCTCATCGGAGCCGACCCGAAGCTCTGGCTCGCCACCGGGCTCGTTCTCTTCGTCGCCATCGCCGGCAAATGGGGCGGGTCGTCGCTGGCGGCCAAGGTCATGGGCCTGGGGTGGCGCGAATCGATGGCCGTCGGCGTCCTCATGAACACGCGGGGCTTGACCGAGCTGATCATCTTGAACATCGGGCTCGACCTCAAGGTGATCCCGCCGACCCTGTTCGCCATCCTCGTGATCATGGCGCTCGTCACCACGTTCATGACCACGCCGCTGCTGTCGGTGTTCTACCCACCCCGCATCATCGAGCAGATGGTGCAGGACGCGGGCGGGAAGGACGACGTCGAGGGCCCCCAGCCCTACCGGGTGCTCATCCCCGTCTCCAACACCAGCGCGGCGTCGGGCCTGGTGCTCACCGCCCTCCAGCTCGTGCGCGAGCGGGAAGAGAAGGCTCAGATCGTCCTGCTCCGCACCGTCCAGACCCCGGGCGGCGCCTACCGCGCCGGTCCTCGCCAGTACGAGGCCATGCTCAGCCGGGCCGGCGAGAGTCTTCGCCCGCTCGTGCAACTGATCGAAGGGGCGGGCCACGATGCCGTGCCACTGGTCGTCCCCACGGGCGACATCCGCACCACGATCGTCGACGTGACCAAGAAGCGCGAGCCCGATCTGGTCCTCCTCGGGTATGCCCGATCGCTGTGGAGTGACCGGCTCCTGAGCGGCCCGGTCGGCGAGGTGTTGCGAGATGCGACCACCGATGTGGCGGTGGTCATCGATCCTGGCGGACGGGGGACCTCGCTGCCCCGCGGCGCTCGCGTCCTCGTCCCTTATGGCGGGGGCTACCACGAGGATGTCGGCCTCGACCTGGCCCTGCGGCTGGCCGAAGCCTCGGCGGGCAGCGTCACGTTGTTCGGCCCTGCCGACGGCGAGAAGGAAGCGCGTGAGCTGGGCGACCGGGCGGCGAGGGCCTACGAGGAGACTGGCGTGTGGACGGTGCCGATGGCGACCACGGGCGAGCCCGGCGCCGCGCTGGTGCAGCAACTCGAGGCCGCCGACCTGGTGGTGCTCGGCGTGGGCGACGAGTGGGTGCGCAACAAGCAATCGCTCGGCGGTCTACGCGCCTCGATCGCGGCGCGCGCCTCGGTGCCGCTGCTGATCGTTCGCCGCCACGGTCAGAAGGGCAGGCTTCGTCGTCAGAGGGAGTGGATCGTCGACACCGGCGAAGTCGAAGCCATCACGACCAAGGGCGACATCATGCGAGGCGTCGACCCCATCGCCCAAGACCTGACCTGACTCGAGGGGCCGTCAGGCGGGCTGGACGAGCACGAACCCGGCCCGATTCGCTCGCTCCCGCCGTTCGTCGGCAGCCGGGTCGAGAGCGGGCAGAGTCCAGCCCGTCGTCGAGAACAGGGTCTCGGC
>JAUTXA010000166.1 GCA_030838265.1 Actinomycetota bacterium
TTGACGATCGCCGCCGCGGTTGCGGCCGTGGCCGGACTGGTGTCGCCGGCGCTGGGGCGTCCGTATGTGGCCCCGCCAGGCGACCTCACGAGCGTCAACTGCGGCGGCGCCACTGCTCCCGACGCGCCGTCGGCCGGCGGCGTTTGCTACGACATCCCCGCGGACAAGCACTTCGCGGCAATCACGATCACCGACACCCATGGGCAACCCACGACCGGCGAGTACTACTTCCGCGACGCGACGGCGACGAACATGCCCGGCACAGAAGGGTTCCTCTGCGGCAACCGCACCGTCGCCATCCCCGCCGGCGCCGTCCGCATCACGGTCTACGTCACCGCCAGCAATCAGGCCCAGGCTTGCGGACTGGCCGCCGTCCCGGGCACGACCGGCACCGTCGACGTGTCCTTCCTCACCGATCACACCTTCAACCCCGTCGTGCCCGGCACGACGGGAGCCGGAAGTCCGAACGTGCAGCCCGTCGCCAACGTCCCCTACTCGGTGGTCTCGGGCTGGCCGTGGCCCGGCGGCACCGACCTCGAGTTCGCCGACCTGACCTACCAGGGCACCACCCGCAAGTTCGCCATCGCCGGCTCGTACCAGAACGGCATGCACCTCGTCGACATCTCGACACCGACCGCACCGAACGAAGTCGCCGTCTACGACTGCCGCATCTACCAGGCCGACGTCCAGGTCTTCACCCGGGGCGCCCGCTCGTTCGTGGCCTACGGCATCGACGACTACAGCCGAACCGACCCCGGCTCCAAGTGCTTCACCGACCTCGGTCTTGGGACGACCACGCCCGTCCTCTACGGCACGCTGGTGATCGAGGTCACTGACCCGGCCGCTCCCAAGTCGGTGGGCTTCTTGCCCTTCGCCCAGGGCTCGCACAACACCACGATCCACCCTGGGGGTCGCTACCTCTACAGCTCGAACGCCGACCTGCCCGGCGTGGGCACCGTCGAGGTCTTCGACCTGCAGGACTTCGCCAACCCACAGCTGGTGAGCAGCGTGTTGCTGCCCGGCTCTCTCCCGTCCCACGACGTCACCTTCTCGGCGGACGGCAGCCGGGCCTACGTGGCGGCTCTGTCGGCGACCTACATCCTCGACACCACCAACCCGGCCGACCCCAAGCCAGTCGGTCGCATCGTCGACCCGACCATCAACATCCACCACCAGGCTGACCCGGTGACCCTCACCGACCCGGTTCTGGGGACGAGGACCTTCCTGCTCGTCACCGATGAGATCGCCGGAGCCGAGGGCAACGGCGCCTGCCCGGGCGGCGGCATCCACGTGTTCGACATCACCGGCCCGCTTGAAGCGGCACCGGTCAAGGTCGGCTTCTTCTCGCTTCCCGAGGTCTCGCAGGCCAAGCCCCGCACCCGGTGCACGGCCCACGTGATGCGCATCTACCCCGACCAGAAGCTGCTCACGATCGCTTGGTACGCCTCGGGCGTTCACGTCCTCGATCTGTCGAGCCTCGTCGGCGTGTCGGTGGGCAACCGGGCCACCGGCAGCGCGGGCGCCGGCATCAAGCAGGTCGGGTGGTTCGCGTACGACGTCACCGACACCTGGTCCGTGAAGGCTCCTGCCGACCGCTTCGAGCCTGACGGTTCGTTCTACATGTACGCCAACGACCAGCTGCGCGGCTTCGACGTCTACCGCTACGACGCCACCGCCCCGAAGGCAACCCAAGCCGGGGTGTGGCTCACCGCCGCCCAGGCGAAGTCGACGCTGCGCACCCGCTCCGGGCCGTATCAGGTGTCGTGCATCCTGCGCACCGCCTGACCTACGACCGCGACGCCGCCCGACGCAGCTAGTACGTGCCGCCCAGCTTGCGGTGGTCCCACGAGACGACGTCATCGACGTGGATGACGACTGCCACCCGCTTGGCGCCGCGCTCGGCGATGAGCTTGTCGACGTCGTCGTTGACCTCGCCCCAGTAACGGGCCCACACGCTGCGCCCGAGCTCCATCGTCGACTCGGTGTCGGTGATGACCTCGGCGTGGCCGACCAGCTCGACGCCGACCAACTGGTCGTAGGTCTCGCCCTCCTCGACCAGGCCGGTGATGCGCGGGTCGCGCTGCACGTTGATGACCTTCTGGCTCCGGCCGTAGGTCCACAAGGCGGGCTCGCCGCCCAAGAACCCGTACCACATGGCCACCAGATGGGGATGGCCCGTCTTGCCCAACGTGGCGATGTTCATGACCCGTCGGCCGTGGAGGAACTCGTCGACCTCGGCGTCGGTCATGCGGATCAGGTCACGACGGCTCATCGCAGTCCTCGCTGGAGCTCGGGGGAGACCGGGCAGTCGGCGCGACGCCCGGCCTCGTCGACGGACTGAGCGCCGACAGGGCCGATCACCGACACCACACCAGACCACGGCACGACTTCGTCGGGACGGTCCCACGGCTCGAGGTCGGTCTCGGCCAGTCGGGAGACGAGGGCTCCCCACAGCCGGGCGGGGAGGACGCGGCCGGCGCCGGCCACCACCCAGAGGGGCACCTCGACAGTTGCGGCCATGGCCGCCGCCGGGCGCGAGCCGGTCTGGGCGACAAAGCCATCGGGGCCCGCGGCGCTGGCCTCGAGCACCACCACGTCGGCCTCGGCCACCGCCGCGCCCACCCCGGCGTCGGGGACGGGCACGGCGTCGAGCTCGCCTCGCCGCAGGCGCGACACCAACGAGAGGCCGTCGCCGCCGGCGTGCACCACCAGGGGCTCGATGTCGCCTCGGTGATGGAGGGCCGACACGATCTGCTCGGGCCAGCCCACGAGGACGACCGATGCGTCGTCCGGCAAGGCCGCGGCCAGCATCCCGGCCGTCGGGTCCTCGTCGAGCTCGTCGGCGGCCCGCCAGGCCTCGGCCACCGGATCGGCGGCGGCTAGCACGCGCGCCGCCATCCACCACATGGGGCCGATCGCCGGGTGGCGGTCGACGAGCCGCCGGCACGCAGTGACCAAGCCATCAGGATCATCGGCGAACCCGGCCAGCGCCCCTGCCGCCTCGCGCACCAGCGTCGAGGGATCGGCTCCCTCGGCCCTGGCGACATAGCGCAGCCGCTCGATGGGGTGCATCGAGCGGACGTTACCCCCGCCCTGCGGCTTAGGCGCCGGGCTTGAACACCATCAGGAACAGGATGGCCAAGATGGCGATGTTGAGCGAGCCCCCGAGGATGGCGGCACGCTTGCCCATGGCCTCGAGCTCGGCCACCTGCGGCGGCGGGCCACTGGCGGGCGCCCCCTCGGGCGGCGGGCCCATCGCGATCAGCTCGGCCATCTTCTCCCGCATCTTCTTGGTCAAGGGGATGAGCACACCTGTCGCCACACCGACGGCCACGATGTAGATGCCGAGGGCGGCGCCGACCCACATCTGGCTGAACTTCCACACCTTGTCGCTGGTCAGGATGAGCAGGATGCCCCACACCGGCACGGTCCAGATCACGTACTCGCCGATCTTGGTCACGGCGTGGTTGGCCTCGGCGATGGCAAGACCCTCGCTGCCACCGTGCTTCTTTATCTGGGCGGCATAGACCCCGTTGAGGAAGACGGCTCCGAAGCCCACGATGGCCGCCAGAATGTGGACCATCAAGATGGTGTTGTAGAGGTCGTCTCCGACGACGCCAATGAGCATGATTGGTTCCCCTCGGGTCCGGGCGGGCGTACTTCGCCGTGCGCAGAGTACCTGGACTACCTTCGGGCGCCGTGGCAAAGGACCCCTCGCTCGACCTGACGCTGCGGCCGATCAACGGGGGGGCCCGCAGCCTCCGTGAGCTCCTCACGACCTTCCACCTCGCCTTCGTCGCCCTCGATCCCTTCACCAACGAGAGCGCCTGGATCCTCCCGACCGCGGCCCGCATCCTCACCAACTTCGACGAGGCCGACGTCCGCGTCGCCTTCCTGGTGACCGGCACGGCCGAGCAGGCCCGCATCTTCCTCGGGCCCCACTCCCGCGACACGCTGACCTTCGCCGACCCGTCCTACGCGGCGGTGAAGGACTTCGGGCTCGAGCGCCTGCCCGCCTTCGTCCACGTCGCCATGGACGGCACCGTCGTCAACGCGGCCGAGGGATGG
Organism: Actinomycetota bacterium; assembly: GCA_030838265.1. Lineage (GTDB taxonomy): Bacteria > Actinomycetota > Acidimicrobiia > Acidimicrobiales > BP-101 > BP-101. Next base: position 4,069 of record JAUTXA010000166.1, read on the forward strand.
CACCCCGAGGAGTGGAACGTCGTGGCCGAGGAGCTGGCCCGCGTCACGGCCTGGCTGGCGCCTCTCATCCCCACCGGCCGCGACCCCGGGCCCTTCGACGGCTCGCCGCTGCCGACCGCCGTCGGCTGAGCACCGCGGCCGCTGCTCCTGCCCCCTACTTGGTGACGCCGCCCTTGGTGAGGGCGAGGACATCGAGGGCCCGATCGAGCTCGGCCTCGCTCATCAACTTCCGCTTCAGGACGAGCTCGCGGATGGAGCGGCCCGTCTTGGTCGACTCCTTGATGATCTCAGCCGTCGTCTCGTAGCCGATGTGGGGGGCCAGCGATGTGCCGATCGACGGCGACGACTCGGCGAAGGCCTTGAGCCGCTCGACGTTGGCCTCGATGCCGTCGATGCACTTGTCGGCGAAGGCCACCGACACCGTGGCCAGCAGGCGGATCGACTCGAGCAGGTTGCGGGCGATGACCGGGAGCATGACGTTGAGCTCGAAGTTGCCGGCCGCCCCGCCGAAGGCCACGGCCTCGTCGTTGCCCATCACCTGAGCCACGACCTGGCACACCGCCTCGGCCATCACCGGGTTCACCTTGCCGGGCATGATCGACGAGCCGGGCTGCAGGTCGGGGATGCGGATCTCGGAGAGGCCGGTGCGCGGCCCCGACCCCATCCAGCGGATGTCGTTGGCCATCTTGAAGAGGGATACGGCGATCGTGCGCAGCACGCCCGAGCACTCGACGAGCGCGTCGCGCGAGGCCTGGGCCTCGAAGTGGTCGCGGGCCTCGGTGAGGGGCAGGCCCATGTCGTCGGCCAGCCGGGCGATCACCGTCTTGGCAAAGGTCTTGGGCGCGTTGATGCCGGTACCGACCGCCGTGCCGCCGAGTGGGAGCTCGCCGACGCGAGGCAACGCCGACTGCAAGCGCTCGACGCCGTTCTCGATGGACTGGGCGTAGCCGCCGAACTCCTGACCCAGGGTCACGGGCGTGGCGTCCATGAGGTGGGTGCGGCCCGACTTCACGACCTTGGCGAAGGCCTTCTGCTTCTTGCGCAGCGCCTTGGCCAGGTGCTCGAGCGCCGGGATGAGGTCGACGACGATGGCGCGGGTGGCGGCCAGGTGGATGGCCGAGGGGAACACGTCGTTCGAGGACTGCGACGCGTTGACGTGGTCGTTGGGGTGCACCGCGGAGCCCAGCCGGTCCGACGCCAGGCGGGCGATGACCTCGTTGGCGTTCATGTTCGACGAGGTGCCCGAGCCCGTCTGGTAGACGTCGATGGGGAAGTGGTCGTCGTGACGTCCTGCGGCCACCTCGGCCGCGGCGTCGTGGATGGCGTCGGCCACCTTCTTGTCGATCACCTTGAGCTTGGCGTTGGCCATGGCGGCCGCCCCCTTGATCGAGGCGAGGGCGCCGATCAGGTGCCGGTCGATGGTCAGCCCGGAGATGGGGAAGTTGTCGACGGCCCGCTGGGTCTGGGCCCCCCAGAGGGCATCGGAGGGGACCTGCACGTCGCCCATCGAGTCGCGTTCGGTGCGGAACTTCTCGCTCATGAACCGGAAGGTAGCCGAGGCATCGCTGGACCCCCTAAGGCTGAGGCACTAGCCTGGTCCGGTTGTTGTGAAGTAGTTCACAAGGGCACCAGCGCTTGCTTGAGCCCTCGCAGCACCGCCCGACGATGACCGTGAGGCCTTCCACCCCACCCATGCATCGCCAGCGGCCCGGCGTGACCGGGATCGCGGTGCTGCTCGTGACCCTCTTTTTCGCCCTGCTCTGCGCGCCCGGCGCGGCGTCGGCCGACCAGATCGCCGACAAGAAGGCGGAGGCGGCTCGGCTGGCCTCGCAGATCAACGCTCAGGGCGACAAGCTCAGCCAGCTGGACGAGCAGATGAACCGGGCCACGCTGCGGGCCCAGGCCATCGAGGCCGACCAGGCCAAGGCCCAGGACGACCTGGCCCGCACCCAGCAGCGCGCCGCCCAAGCCGTCAGCGCCCTCCGGGTCCAGGCGGTCGCCGCCTACGTGCATGGCGGCACCATCGCCTCGAAGCCGGTGATCGCGAGCGACGCCCGCGACAGCGCCATCCAGAAGCAGTACATCTCGACTCTCGCCTCCCAGCAGCGCGATGTCCTCGATGCCGTGCGCCAGGCCCGGCAGGACCTCGCCGCCCGCCAGGCCGCTCTGGCCTCGGCCCGCGCTCAGGCTCGCTCCGCTCTCGCCCAGGTGGCCTCGGCGCGCGACGCCGCGGCCCGGGCCGACGCCGGGCTGCAGGCCACCCTCGACAAGACCAAGGGCGAGCTGGCCCAGCTCGTCGCCCAAGAGCAAGCCCGCCAAGCCGCCGCGGCTGAATCCCGGGCCCGCGCCGCTCAGGCCGCCGCCGCCGCCCGCAACCAGCGCAGCGCCAGTCGCGGCCCGTCCGCTCAGCCCAGCGGGCCTCCCCCGCCCGTCGGCTCGGGGGCGTCGGCCGCCATCGCCGAGGCTCGCCGCCAGATCGGCAAGCCCTACCGCTACGGAGCCGCCGGACCCGACAGCTTCGACTGCTCCGGCCTCGTGATGTGGTCGTGGCGAGCAGGCGGACGATCGCTCCCCCACTCGACCTACGCCCAGTGGGACGCCACGACGCGGGTGGCCATCTCCGACCTCCAGCCCGGTGACATCGTCTTCTTCGGCAGCGACCTGCACCACGACGGCCTCTACATCGGCAACGGCCAGATGATCGAGGCTCCCCACAGCGGTGCCTACGTCCGCTACGCCTCGATCTACCGCAGCGACCTGTACGGCGGCGGCCGAGTCAACTAGGCCGGGCCGCTCGAGCTTCAGTCGAGCTGGCTGGGGCCCGCCATCCCCGCGGGTGGGGCCATGCCCTCGGCGCCCTTGGCCCGAGGCCCGGGGACACGACCGAACCGGTAGGCCGTCGGCTCCCGTCCGGCCTGCACCACAAAGGCCTGCCCCGTCTCGCTGCCGGTCATGGCCTGGAAGACGGCGTCGGCGATGTCCTCGGGTCGGATGAGGGGAAAGCCGGCGTCCTTGAGGAACGCCTTGGCCTCGTCGCCCACCAATGGAGTGTCGACGATGCCGGGGCACACCGCGTTGCACGTGATGCCCTTCTCGGCCAGCTGCGGGGCCGAGGCTCGGATGAAGCCGACAACCGCGTGCTTGGTGAGCGTGTAGACGGGATCAGGGGCGAAGTCGATCAGGCCGGCGATCGAGGCCGTCGCCACCACCGCGCCGCCGCCGGCGGCGGCGATGGCCGGCACCACGGCCCGCAAGCCGTAGAAGACGCCATCGACATTGGCGCCCACGATGCGGCGGTACTGCTCGTCGGTCACCTGGGAGACGTCGTTCTCGCCCGTCGTCACCCCGGCGTTGAGGTAGGCCAGGTCGAGGCGGCCTTCGGTGGCCGTCACCGACGCCACTACTCGGGCCCAATCCTCGGGCGACCCGACGTCGGCCTGCTCGAACCGCCCGCCGACGTCCGCCGCGGCCTTGGCGCCGCCATCGGCGTCGCGGTCCACCACCACCACCGAGGCGCCCTCGTCGGCCAGGCGCCGGGCCGTGGCCAGCCCGATCCCCGAAGCCGCGCCCGTCACCAGTGCCACCTTGCCTTCGAGCTCTCCCATCGGCGTAGGTTCGCGCGCCATGCGCGCCGCCACCATTTCCGACGGCCAGATCGTCGTCGCCGATCGACCGGACCCCGAGCCGGGCCAGGGCGAGATCCTCGTCCGGGTCCGGGCCGCCGGCCTCAACGCCGCCGACCTGTTGCAGCGTCAGGGCTTCTACCCGGCGCCGCCGGGGTCGCCGCCTGACATCCCGGGGATGGAGCTGGCCGGTGAGGTGGTCGCACGAGGTCCGAACGCGACGCGCTTCGCCGACGGTGACCGGGTCATGGCCATCGTCGGTGGTGGCGCCCAAGCCGAGCTGGCCGTCGTCCACGAGCGGGTCGCCATGCCCGTCCCCGGCAACCTGTCATGGGACGAGGCGGGGGGCTTCCCCGAGGCCTTCACCACGGCCCACGACGCCTTGTTCACCCAGTGCGGGCTGAAGATGGGAGAGCGGGCCCTCATCCATGGCGCGGCCGGAGGGGTAGGTGTGGCCGGGGTGCAGCTGGCGGCCGCGGCCGGGGCCTCGGTGACGGCGACGGTCCGCAACCCCGACCTGCGCGCCGCGGTCGAGGCGCTCGGATCAGCCATCGGCCCGTGCCAGGTCGCAGCCTCCGACGGATGGGAGACCCTCGGGCCCTTCGACGTGGTCCTCGAGCTCATCGGGGCGCCCAACATGGCGGGCAACCTGGCCAGCCTGGCTCTCGGCGGCCGCATCGCCGTCATCGGTGTGGGCGGCGGCGGGCAGGCCGACATCAACCTGCTCGCCCTCATGCAGGCGCGGGGACGGATCCACGGCTCGACCCTGCGGGCCCGTCCCCTCGAGGACAAGGCGGCGGCGGCCCGGGCGGTCGAGCGCCACGTGCTGCCCCGGGTCGAGGCGGGCGCCATCAAGGTCCCGCTCGCCGCCACCTTCGCCCTGGCCGATGCGGCCCAGGCCTACGAGCGCTTCGCCCGAGGGGGCAAGCTGGGAAAGATCGTCATCACCTGCTGAGCCGCCCCTCGTCGGCTCGGCGGGCGGCGCTACTCCTGCGGGGTCTCGTACTCGACGCGGGAGAGCAGCGACCGGACCTCGGCGGCCCGGAAGCGGCGATGTCCGCCCAGGGTCCGCATGGCCGTGAGCTTGCCGGCCCGGGCCCAGCGGGTGACTGTCTTGGGGCTCACGCGGAAGAGTCGGGCCACTTCGGCGGGAGTGAGGAGGGCGTCGTCAGTGTGCTCGTCTGCCATGGTTTCGGACCTTTTGTGATAGCGGGTAACTACATTCTGACCGATTTGACGGCCTAATGGGGACCGGGGATGGTCAACATGTGCGCAATCCTCGGATGGAGCGTCCCTCGGATCGCCAGGCCGAGGCGGCTGAGCATAGGGGCAGCGCCCTCCGGATCCGGGGACCAGCCCGCTCCGGGAAGACCTCGAGCCTGCGGATCCGGGCGGAAGGGCTGGCCTCAGACCCGCGCCGCGGGGCCGTGCTGCACCTGGCGACGGCGGCCGCCGCCGGGACCACCTTCTTCGACCTAGCCGCCGGGATCCTCGAGCGCCATGGCCGGCCCCGGCGCATCCTGACGACGCAGGAGCAGGAGGACGTGGTGGCTGCCCTGCTGGCCTCCGAAGGCCCGGGTCAGTGGCCGACGCTGCACCCGGCCCTGGCCGAGCCGGAGTTCGCCCCCGAGGTGGCCGGGGCCGTCTGCGCCTACCAGGCCTCGTTCCTCGGCGTCGAGGAGTTGCGCACCCACTCCCACGCCGCGGGCACGGGTGCCCTCTGGGAGGAGCTGGCGGCCTTCACCGACCGCTACCTCGACGCCCTGCGGGCTGCGGGGGACTGCGACTGGGCCGGTGCCTTGGTCGAGGCCAGCCTGCTCTTGCGCCGACCCGACGTCCGCTCGGCCGAGACCGACGGGCTGGTCGCTGTCCTGGTCGACGACTGGGAGACGGGGACCTTCGCCACCAACCGCCTCCTCACCCAGCTGGCCGGGCCCGCGGGTGACATCGAGGTGACGGTGGCCGGCAACCCGGCCACGGCGGTCGCCGGCTCGACCGGCGCCAGCCCCGCCTATCTGGATCGGTTCGTCCGCCGCTTCGCGGGCGCCCGCGCCATCGACCTTGACGCAATCGGCCGGTCCCGTCCCGCCGCCACCGTTGTCGAGGGTGACGGCCTCGGGCTCGCTCTGGCCGCGGAGCACGACCGGGACGCGCCGTGGGAGGACATGGTCGTGATCGTGCGCGACCGCGCCGAGCTAGCCCCGGCCGTCGCCGCCCTGGAGACAGCCGGCATCCCGGCCTTCGCGGAGTCGGCCACGACGCGGTGGGAGGCGAGTGGGCCGAGGACGCCAGAGGCCGTCGGCGTCGTCACCCTCGAGGTGACGCCGTCGAGATCGTG
>JAUTXA010000238.1 GCA_030838265.1 Actinomycetota bacterium
GTCCACCCAAAGGCCGGACCCTCACCATGATCGCGGTCGGGGCCATCGCCGCCATCTGGGCTCTCGGTAGTCTGGTCGCCCGCTGAGAACGACGACGGGTCAGCCGCGATCGGCGTAGAAACGCGACCCTGCGGGTACAGCCGCGGCATGCGAGACACCCTGGCGACCCGGCTGCAGCCCTATCAGGTGACCGCGGTCCCTCCGTTTTGGCGGGAGCGGGAGCGCAAGCTCACGGCCGAGAACGCTCATCTTCGCCACGAGATTGAGCTGCTCAGCACCGAGCTTCACACCCTGCCGGCCTGGTTCACTGAGCTCGAGCGTCTGGCCCTGACGGCCGCCTGAGCCGGGTGGGCGCCCGCTCTGGCTGGCGACCTGTCCGTTGTCATAGGCTTTCTCCCACTGGGGAAGTTTGACCCGGGTCTGACATCGGACCGGCGGACAACTGGGGGAGTGGCTCGTGCGCAAGTACCTGGTCGCGGTGGTAGCCGTCGGCGTCGGTTTGACGGTCTGGCCCATGATCCCGTCGGCCGCGTCAGCCGACGGTTCTGACCTGGCCACCAAGGGGGCATTCAGCATCCCCTTCCGCGAGGACCGGGCTGTCTACGCGGCCCAGACCGCGGACACGCCGGGCGGCACCCTCACCGGACCGGAGCGCGGTGACACCGGGTGCAAGGCCGGGCCCGAGGCCGACGGGCACCTCGACTGCCTGCCCGCCGGTGCGACCCAGAACGTGCTGGCCGATGGCCGCATCCTCTACTGGAACGCCATTGAGGGGGGCGAGGATGTGAAGAACGGCGTGGTGCCCGAGTTCGGCGCCGTCGCCCGCAACGACCGAAGCCGAGTCCTGAGCCTCGACTACGCCGACCCCTTCAACAGCTCGTGGCACGTCCCGCTCAACGCCGACGGCTATTTCGACAATGCCCCGAAGGAACAGCCGCTCCCTCTCAAGCAGGAGAGCGGCGTGCCCAACGACGGCAGCCTCTTCTGCTCCGATCAGGTGCAGCTGGCGAACGGCACCATCCTCACGGCCGGCGGCACCGACTACTACCAGGATCCCGGCGTGCCCGGCACCGGCTACGGCGTGGCCGAGCTCGAGGGCATCCGCAACTCGCGGATCTTTGACCCGGCCGCGGACGACGGCCAGGGGGCGTGGCGTCCGAGCGGGGCCATGAGCTACGGCCGCTGGTACCCGTCGCTCGTCACGCTGCCCAACGGCAACGTGTTCGTGGCCAGCGGCGTGACCAAGCTGATCAAGCCCATCTATCCCGACCACCCTGGCGACAGCGGCACCAACGTCAAGCAGACCGAGACCTACAACCCGGCGACCGAGGCGTGGACGTACAACGGCCCAACCGCCGACCGCTCGCTCCCGCTCTTCCCCCGGCTGCACCTGCTGCCCGACGGCCACGTGTACTACGGCGCCGCCGGCCAGTCCTTCAACCCCGACGGCCAGTCCTACGACGAGGCGCTGTGGCACATCGCGGCCTCGTACGACCCGGCCGCGGGTTCGTGGGCCGACCTCGGTCTTCCCGGCCTCGGCACCATGACCGAGCCCGGTTTCCGGGGTTCGACCTTCCAGCAGATGCTGCCGCTGGCGCCCAACGCCGACGGCTCGTACTCGTCGGCATCGTTCCTCACCGCCGGCGGTGTCACCGCGATCCCGTCGCCCGGGAGCTACGTGCCCACCGCGACCAGCCGCATCGATACCGTGACCATCGGGTCCGACGGCAAGGAGAACCTCACCAGTGCCGCCACTGGCAGCCTGGGCCGGGCTCGCTGGTACTCGGCCGGTGTCACCCTTCCCACCGGACAGGTGCTGGCCTTCTCGGGGGCTGACCGCGACGAGGTCGTCAGCCCCGGCCAGGAGCACCCCATCCGCCAAGCCGAGATGTTCACCCCCGACGGCAGCGGCGGCGGGACGTGGTCCGACATCGCCATGCAGAACCGGCGCCGCACGTATCACAACAACGCCGTACTTCTTCCCACCGGGCAGGTGCTGGTCGGCGGGCATGCGCCCATCCCCAACAGCTACGGCAAGGCGATGAACAACCCCAACGTCCCCGGGGCCCCGTTCGATGCGTCCAACAACTTCCGCGACGCCTCCTTCGAGATCTACAACCCGACCTACCTCTTCACCGGTGTGTCCCGTCCCGAGATCGACGACCAGGACCCCTCGGTCCCCTACGGCCAGAGCATGACGGTGACGGTGCGGTCGCCCGACGACGCCGCCGCCATCGAGAAGGTGGTGTTGGTCCGGAACCCGGCCGAGACCCATTTGGTCGACGGTGACCAGCGGGTGGTCGAGCTTCCCATCGTCTCTCGCAGCGGCACCCAGCTTCACGTCGACGTGACCGACAACCAGGCCGTCCTGCCCGCCGGGCCGTACATGCTGTTCGTCATCAAGGGCGGCGCCGGCGCCGACGGCCAGCACGTCCAGGTGCCGTCGGTGGCCAAGCAGGTCTTCGTCGGGACGGCCGTCCCCGGGTGGGCCCGCGGCCACGACGTCAGCGCACTGTCCGCGACGGCTGCCACCCCGCTCGCCCACCCGGCCAAGGGCGTCTCTGCCGTGCTGGCCGGGTCGGCTCAGCACGCCGCTCTGCCCGCGGTCGATCCCGCCTTGGCCCGGGTTGCGACTCGGCGCCGTGACCCGCTCACCACGGGGGTGCCTCTCGCGGCCGTGGCTGGGGCGCTGCTCCTGCCCGGCCTCTGGGCGGTCACTCGACGTCGCCGCCGGCTGGGGTGACCCGCGGGCCGGGCCGGCTCGTCCTTGCCGTCGTGCTGATCGCCGCCGCCGTGCTCTCCGAGCCGGCGGCGGTGGTGGCCCATGAAGAAGTCCCTGGCGTTCGCAACGTCCTCGACGGCGTCGAGCCATCCGTCCCCGGGGTGACCGTCCAGGTGAGGATCAGCGCCGCCGACCAGCTCGTGGTGGCCAACACGACCGCGACCGACCTCGATGTGCTCGGGGCGGCGGGCGAGCTGTTCCTGCGCATCGGACCGGGCGGGGTGCTGGCCAACCTCAACTCGCCGACCTGGTACCTGTCGTTGAACCCCGAAGGCGGGACGGTGCCCGCCGGGGTCGACGCGCACGCCGCGCCTCGGTTCGGTCGGGTGTCGACCGAACCCTCGTGGGGCTGGTTCGACCATCGGCTGCATCCGACACTGCTGGCTCGGCCCCCTGCCACCAACGGCCAGCGGGTTGTGCCCCTCTCGTCGTGGCAGGTCGACATGCGCTACGGCGGGCGGGCGATCGTCGTCCGAGGTCATCGCGAGTACCGGGCCATCGCCGGGGCCTTCCGCACCACCATCCTCACCCAAGCCCGTGGCACGCAGGCCACCACCCTGCCCGGTCGCCTGCCTGGAATCTTCTTCCGACTGTCCGGGGCGCGGCAGGTCACCCTCCTGGGAGAGGGGGGAGAACCCTTCGCTCGCATCGGCCCTTCTGGTGCCGAGGTGAACGAGGCCAGCCCAACCTGGGCCATCACGGCCGCCACCCGCGGCTCGTTCTCCCCGAGCGGCGCCGTGGATCCCGCGGCCGCCCCGCGATGGAGACACGAGAGTGTCCAGGCTCAGCTGACGTGGCTCGAGCCGCGGGCTCGCTTCGCGCGCGACGAACCGACAGCGCCGGAGCGGGCCGCTGTCCTCGTCTTCTGGACCGTGCCGGTGACCGTCGACGGCGCGGCCGACAAGATCACCGGGACCACGAGCTGGGTCCCGGCCGCAGCGCACCAACCCGTTCCGGCCGCGAGGGCGCGGGGCGGGGTGGCGAGGTGGCTGCTGATTGCGATGGTGGCTGCGGCCGGCGCCCTCGTACTGCTGGTCGTCCTTCTCAGGCGACGTCAGTGGTCGAGCAGCCGCTAGGGGCTCGACCGACCACTGGACCATGGTGCTCCGTCGTCACCGGGCGCAGTCGCATCGACGACGAACCCCGTGCACCATGCTCCATCGAACGTGGAGAAGGAATAGCTGTCCGTCGGGGGACGAGACAGGTCACCGGGGTCCAGGGCGAACCCGAGCAGCGTACGCGCCGGCGCTTGCGATTACCAGGATGCGAGCTGGCCTACTCCGGTGAGCTCTGGAGGAGTCCCCGAAGGATGTCGACGCATTGGTCGAGCAGGAGGGAGAGCACGGGAACGACGTTGGCGCGGTTCCGCTCGTCGTCGCGTCGGAAAGCATCAGCCGTCAGATCGGCGGCGCAGACGATGGCGATCGCCAGCGGCGCCAGCGCGTCGTCGGCGAAGTCGGTCAACAGCGTGGAGCTCTCGCGCAGACGCCCGGCGTGGCGGTCGATCATGTCGATGAGCAGAGAGCGCTCGTCCGGTCCGAGGTCGCGCCGTTCGAGCGTTTTGGCACTGCCCAGGATCATGGTCAGGTCATCGAGGATCCTATGACCCACCACGGCGGTGAGATCTTGTTGCTGACTTCCCGACTTCGCCGTTTCCACCGTGACCGCCAGCTTCCCGAGCGGGAAGATCGCCAATCGATCGGCTCGTTCTGAGCCACCGCGGCGTGCTCGACGCAGGACCCGGTTCCCCACCGCCAGGCGGGGTCTGGACGACAGCGGCACCCCCCATCGTAGGCCGATCGGGTGGCGTTGTCTGTAGCCTTCGCCGTGCCATCTTCAAACGACACGCGATTGGATGACGATGCCCAAGCAACTGCCGCTGGTCGACTACCTGGTCCTCGGCGACGATCCGCACTTGGAGGCCTGGGAGTGCACGTCGTGCGGCGCTCGATTCTTCGACCGGCGCAACGCCTGCGCCAAATGCGAGGCCGACGAGTTCCGGCGGGCGCGCATCGCGTCTGAAGGTGTCGTCCGAGCTTTTACGATCGTGTCCCTCGCAGCTCCCGGCATCGCCGTGCCGTTCGTCTCGGCCATCGTCGACTGTGACGGCACGAGTGTGCGAGCCAACATCGTCAATGTCGAGCCCACCGACACCCATGTGGCGACGGGCATGAAAGTCCGGCTGGTGACGGAACCGATCGGAGTCGACGACGACGGCGTCGAAGGCATCGGCTTCGGGTTCGAGCCGATCTACGCAGCGACCTAAGGAGAGCAATGTCGGAAGACGTCTGGATCCTCGGGATCCACATGACCAAGTTCGGCAAGCACCCCGACAAGGACGCCGTCGACCTCGCCGCCGAGGCCGCCCGTGCCGCCCTCGCCGACGGCGGGGTGACGATGAGGGATATGGGCATCCTCGCGGCCGGAAACCTGATGAACGCGGCGGCGGGCATCGGCCAGATGCTGCAGAAGCAGATCGGCCAGACCGGCATCCCCGTGTACAACGTCGCCAATGCGTGTGCGACTGGTGCTACCGCCCTGCGCACGGCCGTCATGGCGATCAAGGCGGGCGAGGTCGACTACGGGCTGGCGGTTGGCGTCGAGAAGTTGGCCGGCGCGGGCTTGCTCGGCGCCGGAGGGCGCACCGGCGGGTCTGAAGGCAAGCACTACGAGCCCAGCGGCCGATACGGGGCCATCGCCGGCACCGATGGCCGCATCGGCACAGCCACCATGCCGGGGACATTCGCCCAGGTCGGGATGGAGTACGGGCACAAGTACGAGGGCGTGTCCTTCGAGCTGTTCGCCCGGATCAGCGAGAAGAACCACGCCCACTCCACACTGAACCCCCTCGCCGCCTACACCAAGAAGATGACGCTCGACGAGATCATGAGCGACGTCATGATCGCCTATCCGAACACCAGGCCCATGTGTTCCGCGAACTGCGACGGCGCGGCGGCGGCCGTTGTCGTCAGCGACTCGAAGCTGAAGACGCTCTCGCTCGAGCAGCGGCGACGGGCAGTGAAGATCTCGGCGTCGGTGTTGACGACCGATCCCTGGGAGGAGGCCTGTCAGGTGCTCCCCGACGTGAACACCCTGACGCGCAATGCGGCCCGGCAGGCCTACGAGGCGGCCGGGGTCGGGCCCGACGACTTGGACCTGGTCGAGCTCCATGACTGCTTCGCCACGGCGGAGCTCGTGCACTACGACAACCTCATGCTCTGCGAAGAGGGTGGCGCAGCCGACTTCTTCAACAGCGGGGCTCCGTGGCGCGACGGTTCAAAGCCGGTCAACGTCTCGGGCGGGTTGCAATCGAAGGGCCACCCCATCTCGGCCACCGGCATAGCCAACGTCTGGGAGGTGGCCACCCACCTCCGAGGCGAGGCGGGCGAGCGACAGATCGAGGGGGCGCAAGTCGGCCTGGCCCATGTCATCGGCCTCGGCAGTGCCTGCGGCGTTCACATTCTCGAGAAGGCCGGCTGATCGCCCGCCCAAGGACGGCTACTTGCAAGCGTGCGAGTCGAGATCTCTGCCCTCGACCTCGGCGAGCCGTCCGTCGATGAACAGACTCAGGCTCGCGGTCCATCCGTCGAACTCCCGGTGCCAGACGTAGGACTTGGGCCCGTTGCTGGCCTGTGCCTGGTGGTATCCGGCGGCCTCCCAGCGCTGCCGGTAGAAGGCGACCGTCTCATCGGCTGTCCGGTCGGCCATGTCGTACTGCCGCCAGGTCACAGGCTCTCGGCGATCGAACCAGTCGCTGCAGCCGCTTCGTTGCCCCGAATCCTTGATCGACAACCCCGGTGGCGCGGCGCGAAATTCGGCGGCTCGCTCGAGCTCGTCAAGATGCTCCTCGGCGATCCGGGCGCCAGCCCTGTCGGTGACGCTCGCGGCTGATGGAAACATCGAGAACAGGGCCAACAGCCCTGCCACGGCGATGCCCGCCCCTGTGACGAGGCCGGCGCCGAGCCAACGGCCCCACCTGCGCCCGACGCCCATCGCGACGGCAGCGGCCGCGACAACCAGCCCGGGGATGGCGAGCTGTCCAGACGCTTCATCGCCCAGGACCGCGGTGTAGGCGGCGTTCAGCACGAAGATGGCGGCGCCGCCGAGCAGGAGCCCGGGCAGAACGAGAAGCGGCCGGATCGGTGCCAGGCGCGACGGTGATTCGGTCACCACGTAGTCCACCGTATCGAGACGGCCGAGCCAGGACGGAGGGCTCGGTCGCGCGGTCATTTTGGCCCGGACGAGGCCGTTCGATTGAGAGCGGGCGACGAGAATCGAACTCGCGTTCTCAGCTTGGGAAGCTGATGTTCTGCCGCTGAACTACGCCCGCGGAGCGGGGTTGAGCATAGTGCGGCCCGCCCAGGGGTCCCCGGGCGAGATGGCTCAGGCGGCCTTGATCACACCACCCATGCCGCTCGTGACGTGGAAGACGCACACATAGCTGTAGCTGCCCGCGTTGGGCACCGAGAAGGTGAAGCTGCGGACCGCCTCGGGCGGCCCGGCGCCGGGCGGGGCGTTGGGGGGCACAAGGCCCGTGTTGATGAAGTCGCTGGCGTTCAAGGCTTGCGGGGACTTACCCGGGATGGCCTTGGTCGCGTTCGGATCGGTGGGGTTCGTCGGTACCTTCGACCCGCCGAAGCTGGCGGTGTGAGGCGCTGTCGAGTTGTTGACGAAGGTGACCTTGTCACCGCGCTTGATGTCTGGGAGCTGGCCGAAGGCGAGGACATCGGTGTGGGGCGTCGAGGTTCCCATCTCGACGGTCCAGGTCGTCGAGCCATCGGACGCCTTGACCTGCTTGGGTGCGGCGCCAACGAGCTGGGCCTTGGCCGCTCGGCCCTCGGTCAGGAATCCCGCCAGCTCGGTGTCGCCCCGGGTCGTGATGGCTGCCGCCGTGTCGGTGGCGCCGCCCGCCGCGACCACGTTCACAGTGCCCACCATCTGCGGGTGGATGACGCAGTGGTAGGTGTAGGCGCCGGCCTTGGCGAAGCTCAGCTCGAACGGCGCCGCCGGGGCGCCGAAGGGCAGCAGCCCGCTGTTGACCATCGTCGACCCGTCATAGGGCCCGGTCGCCGGGGTTGGGGCGAACAGCGGATCGGCCTTGTCCGGGCTGGGCGGGTTCTGGCCGGGCGGGAAGAAGGTCACGGTGTGGGGTTCGGGCCCGGTGAACTTCCATTCCAGCTTCTCGCCGACGGCGACGGTGGTGGCGGCCGGCAGGAACTGGAGCACAGCGATGTTCTGATCCTTCGGGTCGTTGAGACCGGCCCGGACGGTCTTGACCCCCGAGGGGGTGGGCGTCGCGGCGGCCTGCTTGCTGCTGCTCTTGCCGCAGCCGGCGAGCACCAGGACTGCAGTCAGGGCCAAGGCGGCCGTCCGTCGAGCGGTTGAGTTCATTCGTACTCCCAGGAGTCTGGTTGCGGCGGTTGCACCGGAGGACGAGCGGACATTAGATCGGCCGCCCCGGCTCGCGCCGGATGCCCGGCCGCCTATCGTCCGTCACCATGATCTTGTCGGACCGCAGCATTCGCGAGGAGCTGGCCTCCGGTCGCATCGTCATCGACCCCCTCGACGAGGCGTGCATCCAGCCGTCGTCTGTCGACCTGCACATCGACCGCTACTTCCGCACCTTCCTCAACCACACCTACCGGGTGATCGACGTCAAGGAAGAGCAAGAGGACCTGACCCAGCTGGTCGAAATCGGCCAGGAGGAGGCGTTCATCCTCCACCCCGGCGAGTTCGTCCTCGGGTCTACGTCGGAGCGGGTGCGCCTCCCCGACGACCTGGTGGCTCGCCTCGAGGGCAAGTCGAGCCTGGGCCGGCTGGGCCTCCTCATCCACTCCACCGCCGGCTTCGTCGATGCCGGTTGGGATGGCCAGCTCACCCTCGAGCTGTCGAACGTGGCCAACCTGCCCCTCACCTTGTACCCCGGGATGAAGATCGGCCAGATCAGCTTCTTGCGCATGACCACCGCGGCGGACGTGCCCTACGGCTCGAAGGAGGTCGGGTCGAAGTACCAGGGCCAGGTCGGCCCCCGACCCAGCCGCTACTTCGAGAACTTCCGTTAGTCGGCGGCGGGTTCGGCGGTCGGCACCGGCTCGGGGCGCCCGGTGCGGCCCTCGATGGCGTCGATCAGGTGCATCGAGATGTCCTGGACGATGATGTCGTCCCGGCCGTTCTCCTTCACGCCGTCGTCCATCATGATGTAGCAGAAGGGGCAGGCGGTGGCGACGCGCGTGGCCCCCGTGGCGATGGCCTCTTGCGAGCGCTCGGTGTTGACCTTCTTGCCGATCGACTCCTCCATCCACATGCGAGCGCCGCCGGCGCCGCAGCACATGCCCTTGGTGCCGCTGCGGGGCATCTCGACCAGGTCGATACCCTTCAGGTGGCCCAGCACCTTGCGCGGGGCGAGGTACACGTCGTTGTGCCGGCCGAGGTAGCAGGAGTCGTGGTAGGTGACTCGCTCGGCCAGCGAGGCGTCGCCCAGGTCGAGGCGGCCCGTCTCGAGCAGGTACTCGAGGAACTGGCTGTGGTGCACCACCTCGTAGTGCCCGTCCAGCTGCGGGTACTCGTTCTTCAACGTGTTGAAGCAGTGGGGGCACTGGGTGATGATCTTCTTCACACCCATCCCGTTGAGGGTCTCGACGTTTTGGGACGCCAGCATCTGGAAGATGTACTCGTTGCCCGAACGCCGGGCGGGGTCACCAGTGCAGAGCTCGGACGGCCCGAGGATGGCGAAGTCGATGCCGGCCCGCTGGAGCAGCTTGGCCGTGGCCACCGACACCTTCTTGTTCTTGTCGTCGAAGGAGCCGGCGCAGCCCACCCAGTAGAGGTACTCGTGGTCGAGGGGGCTCGACCCGTCGACGACCGGGACCTCGGTGGGAAGAGCGGCGACCCAGTCGGCCCGGTCGCTCTGGCCCATGCCCCACGGATTGGACTGGTTCTCCATCGACCGGAAGGCGTTGCCCAGCTCGGTGGGGAACTCGGCGGCCATCAGCGCCAGGTAGCGGCGCATGTCGAGGATCTTGTCGAGGATCTCGATGTTGACCGGGCAGATGTCGTCACATGCCTTGCACGAGGTGCACGACCAGATCTCGTCGGCCGAGATGCGAGCGAACACGTCGTTGGCGGTCACGGTCAGCTCGGGCTCATGCCCGACGATTGGCGACACCGGCCCGCCCGGGCGGCTCTCGGCCATCACCTGGCCCACCTTCAGCACGATCTCGCGCGGGTCGAGAGGCTTGCCCGTGGCGTTGGCCGGGCAGACGCTGGTGCAGCGGCCGCACACGGTGCAGGCGTCGGTGTCGAGCAGCTGCTTCCAGGTGAAGTCCTCGA
>JAUTXA010000289.1 GCA_030838265.1 Actinomycetota bacterium
TGGCCTACGGCACCACCCTCAAGAAGGGCTCGACGGTCACCACGTCGCGCGACTCGAGCCGGGCGGCCCGGGCCCTGAAGCGAGCCATGATGGCCGGCCTCAACGCGGCGGGGATCAACGTCGACGACCTCGAGGCGGCTACCGTCCCGGTCACCCGCTTCCAGGTGCGATCACTGCGCAGCCAGGGCGGCATCACCGTCCGCCTCGCCCCCGGCGACCCTCAATCGGTGGTCATCCGCTTCTTCGACGCCACCGGCATCGACATCCCCGAGACGACGCAGCGCAAGATCGAGCGCCTCTTCCACCGCGAGGACTACCGCCGGGCCCTGGCCGCCGACATCGGCGACATCGGCTTCGCCCCACGGGCCATCGAGTACTACACGGCGGCCTTGATGGACTCCGTCGACTCGGCCGCGGTCACCGGTGCCGGCTTCAAGGTGGTGCTCGACTACGCCTACGGCACCAGCAGCTTCCTCATGCCCAACGTGCTCTCGAAGGTGGGCGCCGAGATCCTGGCCGTAAACCCCTACGCCTCGACATCGGGGGCGGCCGCATTCGATCGCTGGGCCAACGCCCGCCGGGTGGCCGAGCTGGTCAAGGCATCGGGCGCCCACGCCGGCGCGGTGATCCACCCCGACGGCGAGCACATCACCCTGGTCGACGACTCGGGCCACATCCTCAGCGACGACGAGGGCGTGCTCGCCCTTTTGACGCTGGTGTGCGCGGCCTACGACAAGCCGAAGGTCGCCCTACCCGTCGCCGTCGGCCAAGCGGCCGAGGACATCTGCCGCGAGGCGGGGGCCGAGATCGTGTGGACCAAGCTCTCGACCCCGCACCTCATGGAGGTCGCCAGCTCGGGGGGCGTGGCCTTCGCGGCCAGCCAGGAGGGCGGCTACATCTTCCCGTCGTTCCTCGCCGCCTACGACGCCGCCGCCACCCTGGTGAACCTCCTCGAGCTCCTCGCGCGCACCGGCCTGCGGTTCTCGAAGGTCGTCGGCGGCCTGCCGCCGGTGCACATCGCCCACGAGACCGTCGTGACGCCGTGGGAGCAGAAGGGCCTGGTGATGAGGACGCTGGTCGAGCTCATCAAGGACCGCGACCTCGTGCTGGTCGACGGCGTGAAGGCGCTGCACGACGATGGTTGGGCCCTCGTGCTGCCCGATCCCGAGGAGCCCTTGAGCCACGTGTGGGCCGAGGGCCCCACCGAGGCCGACGCCCGGACCCGGGCTCTGGAGTACGCGCGGCGCATCCGTCAACTCCTGCGGTGACGCCATCGACCAGAATGGCTGGTTGGTGAACCTCGGCAAGATCCCGGCCCCGTTGGTCGCCGTCTGCACCCTGCTCGGATTCCTCCTGGTGACGACGGCCCTGTCGACGAACGCGGCCAACCAGGCCCAGGCCCCGGAGAAGGGCCGGCTCATCGGCCTGATCCAGACCCGCCGCTCCGAGATCGGCGACCTTGACGCGGCGGTGACCAAGCTGCGCTCCGAGGTGGCGGCCGAGACGGCCAAGGCCACCAGCCGCAGCCGCCAGGCCAAGGACGAGGCCGCCATCCTCGCCACCCTGAACGCCCAGGCCGGAACCATCTCGCTCAAGGGCAAGGGCGTGACGGTGAGCCTGTCGGACTCGAAGCGCACGCCGCCGACGGCCGCCGACGCCGGCGCCTATCGCATCCACGACACCGACCTTCAGCTCGTGGTCAACGCCCTGTTCGCGGCGGGGGCCGAGGCGGTGGCGGTCAACGACAGCCGGGTGGTGGCCACCACCGCGATCCGGGCCGCGGGCGACACCATCGTGGTGAACTTCCGTCCCCTCACCCCGCCTTACAAGGTGACAGGAATCGGGGCCAGCGCATCGGCCTTCAACCGCAGTGACATCGCCGGTCGATTCGGCAAGTGGACGAAGCTGTTCGGCCTCGGGTTCTCGGTGAAAGGTAACCAGAACCTCACGCTGCCCCCCTACACCGGCCGCGTCGGCATCTCACTGGCCACCCCGAAGAGCTGACCGGTGCTCGCTCTCTTCGGACTCATCGTCGGCGCCCTCCTGGCCATCCTGCTTCAGCCCACGGTGCCCCAAGACCTCTCGCGGTACGTGGCCATGGCGGTGGTCGCCGCCATCGACGCCGCCTTCGGAGGGGTGCGCACCTATCTCGAGCACACCTTCAGCGACCGCATCTTCATCGCCGCGTTCGCCTCGAACGCGGTGGTGGCGATCGCCCTGGTGTGGGTCGGTGACCAGCTCGGCGTCGATCTGACCGCGCCGGTCGTCGTCGTCCTGGGCATCCGCATCTTCCAGAACCTGGCCGCCATCCGGCGCAGGGTGTTCGGCGGCTAGCGATGACTGCCATCCCCGCCCGCCTCGGTCGCATCCGCATCCGCGTCAGCGCCACCTCTGTCCTCATCCTGCTCCTGGCCGCGGGCCTGGGCTTCATGCTCGTGGCTCAGCTCGGGAGCACGGAACGATTCAGTCGACAGCTGCAGGCCGAGAACGAGGGTGACCTGGCCCGCATCCTGTCGAACCTCACGACGTCCGACGCCAACCTGCGCGATCAGATCGGCACCCTCAAGCTGCAGCTGCAGACACTGCAGACGTCGACCCAGCAGGATGCGGCCGCCAAGGCGGCCGCGGCCGAGCAGCTCAACGCCCTGCAGGTGCTGGCCGGC
>JAUTXA010000295.1 GCA_030838265.1 Actinomycetota bacterium
TTGCCGTGGCCAGCTCGATCACCGGCTTCCTCTACGTCAATCAGCTCGAGGGCCGGCAGCAGGCCCTGGCCCAGCCCGTCTTCCCAGTCGTCGGCTTCCTCCTCGTCGTCCTCGTCCCCGTCCTCACCATGCGCACCTTCGCCGATGAGGCCCGCACCGGCACCCTCGAGCTTCTGCAGGCGGCCGGGGCGCCGGCCCGGTCGTTGGTGGTGGGAAAGTGGCTGGCGGCCTGGCTGACCGCCCTCACCACCGTCGTGCCCGCCCTGGTCTTGGTCGGGTTGGTCACCCTGTGGGGCAACCCCGACGCCGGACCCGTCTTCACAGGCGTGATCGGCCTGGCCCTGTTGGCCGCCGCGGCGTGTGGCATCGGGGTCTTCGTCTCGTCCCTCACGTCGTCCCAAGCCCTGGCTGCCCTCGTCGCCCTGTTCGCATCACTGCTCCTGTGGTTCGCGGCGGCGGCCCCCGGTTCGACGGGCGCCGGTGGCTTGCTCGTGCGGCTCTCGTTCAGCGAGCGGTTGCGGGGCTTCGCGGGCGGGGTGATCGACTCGGCGGACGCCGGCTTCTTCGTGGCGATCGTCATCGTCACCCTCGCCCTGGCGACCGTGGCCCTGGGGGCCCGGCCCGAGCGATGAAGAGGTTGGTGCTGTCGTGCCTCGTGGCGGGCGCCGTGTTGCTGGCGACCATCGCCGGGCTCGAGCGCGCGCGCCACCAGTGGGATCTCACCGCCGAGAGCAGCCTCTCGCTGTCGGCCACCACCAAGTCGGTCGTGGGGTCGGTCGGTCGCAAGGTGCAGATCACCGCCTTCCTCGATCGCAACCTGCCGGGGCGAGCCGAGTCGGCTGCCCTGCTCGAGCGCTACCGCCGTCTCAACCGGCGCATCAGCTATCGCCTGCGCGACCCCAGCAACGCCACCGGCCTGGCCCAGCGCCTCGGCGTCGACCCCGTCTTCGGGGGCGTGGCCCTGCAGTCGGGCAGCCGGGTCGAGCGAGCCCCGACGGTCACCGAGCAGGACGTGACCGCCGGGCTGGCCCGCATCGTGCGGGGAACGACCGCGACCGTTTGCTTCGCCTCCGGCCACGGCGAAGCCGACCGCAATGCGACGACAGCGGCCGGCTACTCCCGGGCCGCCGCCGTGCTGACGTCAAACGGCTACAAGGTGCAGACCGTCGACCTGCTGTCCGCGACCGTCATCCCGCCGGTGTGCCGTGTCATGGTGCTGGCCGCCCCGACGGCCCCCCTTGGGACGGCGGCGTCGGCCGCCCTCTCAGCCTTCCTGGTCGGCGACGGCCGGGCTCTCGTGACGGCCGACCCCGAGTCGACGGTCGACTTGAGCCCGCTGACGCGACCGTGGGGGGTCGGGTTCGAGCGCGGGATCGCGGTCGAGGGCGACGCCGATCACCACCTGCCGGGCGACCCCCTCAGCATCGTGGTGTCGTCCTACAGCACGGCCAACCCGATCGCTCATCGGCTGGCCCCGACCGTGTTCCCGGGCGCCGAGGCGCTGGTGGCCGACGATGCACCGGCCCGCGGGCGCACGGTGTCGGTCATCGCCCGCACCACGAAGGTCGCCTATCTCGAGAAGGACCCGGCCGCGTTCCACTTCGACCCGGGCGTCGACACGGGAGGTCCGCTCGACCTGGTCGTGGCGACAGATCAATCCCGCACCGATCAGGGCCACGTGCACCGGACTCGGATCGTGGTGGCGGCCGAGGGCGATTGGGCCAGCAACGCCTTCATCGATCTCGCCGGCAACAGCCGCCTGCTGGTGCAGTCACTCGACTGGCTCACCCTCGACGAGGACCTGGTGACGGTCTCGGCCAACATCCCAGCCTTGCGACCGCTCCCGCTCACCGATCGCCGCCGCAGCTATGCCCTCTTCATGGCGGTGGCCATCATTCCCCTCTTCCTGCTGCTGGTCTTCGCCTCGACGTGGGCCGTGCGCCGAGGGCGTTAAGAGGGCGCGGGGTTACGATCCGCGCGTGTCCGAGTCGAACATCGATCGCCTGCTCGACGAAGCCCGGCACCGGATCGCCCCGCGAGTGACCGCGGCCAACCTCACTACGGCGATGGCCGAGGGCGCCCTGGTCGTCGACACCCGACCCGTCGCTCAGCGAGAGCGAGACGGCGAGCTACTCGGCGCCGTCGTCATCGACCGAAATGTGCTCGAGTGGCGGCTCGACCCGACCAGCGCCCACCGGCTGGCCGATGCCGGCGCACCCGATCGCCGGATCGTCATCGTCTGCGACGAGGGCTACTCCTCGAGCCTGGCCGCGGCCACCCTGCGTCAGCTCGGCCTTTCGAACGTCACCGACCTCGATGGCGGCTACCAGGCCTGGAGGCGGCTCAGGCCTTGAGGTGGGCCCAGGCTTCCGGGTTGGCGTCGAGCCACTCCTCGATGCCGACGGGCGCGGATCCGGTCACCCGCTCGACGTCGTCGCTCACCGCGTCGAGCTCGCCGGCGGCGATGGCGAGGTAGGAGCTCACCCACCCGGCGACCTCCCAGTCGGGGGCGTTGTACTTGGCCCGCGAGGCGTAGGCCTCGTCGACGGTCTCGGCGACGTAGGGGATCTCTCGGCCCGCCAGACGCGACAGGATGGCGGCCGCGTCGGCCAGCGTCACCCGGTCCCGGCCCGTGACGTCGTAGGTCTGGCCACCATGGAGAGCAGGGTCGAGCAGGGCCTCGAACGCCACCCGAGCCACATCGTCCCGGGCGACGGGGGCAAAGGCGCCGTCGCCGCCGGGCGCCCTGATCTCGCCGTCCCCGGCAAAGAACGGCAGGAAGTCGAGGTAGAGGCTGTCGCGCAGGAAGGTGGAGGTCAGGTTGTGGGACCTGATGGCCTGCTCGGTTGCGAAGTGCTGCCGCCCCAGGGTGAAGGTGCACTGCGGGCTGGCGCCCAGGAACGAGGTGTAGACGACGTGGTCGACGCCCGCGTCGGCGGCCGCCTGGACGACAGTGAGGTGATGGGCGAGCCGGTCTTCGGCCTCCCGCCCCGACACGAAGAGGAGGCTCGAGACTCCCGCCAGAGCGGCCCGCATGGCGTCGACGTCGTCATAGGACGCCACCGCGATCTCGGCGTCGAGGTCGGGCGCCTTCAACCGGTCGCGCACGATCAAACGGACGGCGCGCCCCTCGTTCGCCAGACGGCGGGCCACCCGCCCACCGACAGCACCGGTCGCCCCGGTGACGGCGACGAGGTCGAGGTCGCTCACCGCTCAGGCGGGAACTGACACTCCGACGCCACCCCGGGTGGTGGCGCCGTAGCGCTCCTTCTCCTTGGTGATGTCGAGCGGGCGAACACTCGACTTGGCGGCCAGGGCCGCGTCGTCGATGAGGGCGGCCGGGACGAGCCAGGACAGCTCGAACTCGAGGCCGTCGGGGTCGTGGGCGTAGAGAGCTTTGGTCGTGCCGTGGTCGCTGGCGCCGACGAGGGCGCCGCGCTCTGACAGGGCCTGGCCCAGGCGCTCGAGCTCATCGAGGGTGTCGACCTCCCAGGCGAGGTGATAGAGGCCGACGGTGGTGCGTCCCGCCGTCGAGTCGCCCACCTCGGCTCCGATGGTGAACAGGCCAAGGTCGTGGTCGTTGGTCGAGCCCGGGGCCCGCATGAAGGCCGCTCCCTTGAGGCCACCCATGTCAAGGCGGGTGAATCCCAGGACGTCGGTGTAGAAGGCGGCGGTGCGCTCGGCGTCACGGACGTACAGGACGGCGTGGTTCATTCGGCTGATGGGCATGGCGAGATCCTCTCCCCTTGCGGGTCCCTCCGTCGAACGTCGTTGCCCGACCGGCTATTTCCTCAGTCCGAAAGGCTGTGCAGGATGGCCAGCTCGATCTCGCGGCGGATGTGGGCGTCGGTGATCTTCTTGCCCTCGGAGTCGCGCACGTAGAAGGCGTCGACCACGCTCGACCCGAGGGTCTGCACCTTGGCCGACCGGATGTCGAGGTCGAGGTCGGCCAAGGCCCGGGTGATCCGGTAGAGCACCCCGATGGCGTCGGGCCCTTCGACGTCGATCACCGTCGCCTCGCTCGACGCGTCGTCGTCGAACGTCACCTTGGCGCCGGCCGGCTTGGGCATCGAGCGCCGGCGCGGGCTGTAGGTCCGGCTGCGCTCGGCCAGCCGGGCGTCGAGGGCCAGGCGCCCTTCGAGGGCCAGGTGCAGGTCGGCGACGATCTTGGGCCAGGGCGGCTCGGGGCGGACGGGGTCGACGACGCGGAAGCGGTTGAGGGCGCGTCCGTCGTCGGTCGAGTGGGCCGCGGCGGTGAGGACCTCGAGGCCATGCAGGGCCAGGACACCCGCGACCCGGCTGAACACGCCGGGCCGGTCGTCGGTCATGACGGTGACGACGTCGTCGGCCGCGTCGATGCGCCGGCCTCCTGCGGCCAGGGTGGCAAGCTGCTCGTCCGTCGGGAATTGGAGGCCGTCGGGGGCCGTGTCGCCCCCCTCCAACCGGTTCTGGGTGCGCTCGACGAGTCGATCGACGAGCAGCGCCTTCCAGTGGCCCCACGCCGCGGTGCCCGTGGCCAACGAGTCGGCCTCGGTCAGCGCGGCCAGCAGGTGCAGGCGCTCGACGGTGACGACCGCCGCCGCCACCCGCTCGATGGTGGTTGGGTCGTCGAGATCGCGCCGGGTGGCCACGTCGGCGAGGAGGAGGTGCTGCTGCACCAGCGAGATGATCGTCTCCCGATCGTCGGCGTCGAAGCCCAGCCTGGTCGTGACCGCGGCGGCGATATCGGTGCCGGTCTCGACATGGTCGCCGGCGACCCCCTTGCCCAGGTCGTGCAACAGGGCGGCGACCACGAGCAGATCAGGGCGACCGACCCGACTGGCGAGCTTGGCCGCGTTGGCGGTGGCCTCGAGCAGGTGACGATCGACGGTGTAGCGGTGGTAGGCGTTGCGCTGCGGGCGGGAGCGGACGGTCTGCCACTCGGGCATGAGCCTTCCCCAGATCCCCCGCTGGTCGAGCGCCTCGATCACGCCCACCGCGGGACGGCCGGCCAGCAAGAGCTGCACCAGGTAGCCGCGGGCCTCGTCGGGCCAGGGCTCGGGGAGTCGGACGGTGGCCGCGGCCAGGCTCTCGAGCGACGCCCGGTCGATGACCGTGTGCTCCTGAGCCGCGGCCGCCGCAGCTCGCAGGGGGGCCAGTGGCTCGGTGGCCGCCGTGCCGGGCTCGACGTGGACCTCGCCGTCGCGCAGGTCGACCCCAGGGGCCAAGGCTCGGGTGCGCCGGGCCAGCCGGCCCAGCGGTCCGCGCACGCTCGACGCGATGCGCCGCCACGTGTCGTCGCTGGTCCACGCGATGAGGCGAGCGGCCTCGGCGATGCCCGCCATCAGCCCGTCGGCGTCGGCCAGGCCGAGGGCGGCGGCCACGGGATCCTGGTCCTCGAGCACCAAGACGTTCGAGGGCTTCCCGCTGTGGCGCTGCAGCTCGACGCGGGTGTCGAGCAAGGTGTCGTAGGCCCGGGCCAGGGCTCCGGCGTCGTGATCGATGAGGATGCGGTGGGCGGCCTCGGCCCAGCGCAGGGCGTGGACGTCTCGCAACCCGCCGCGGCCCTCTTTGAGATCGGGCTCGAGCGAGAAGGCCACCTCGGTCGCCCGCTCGTGACGCACCTGCACCCGGGCGCTGAGCTCGGTGAGCCAGCGCTTCGACCGACGCTCCCACTGCTGGGTCGCCCGCTCGGCCAGTTGAGCGGTCAGGTCGGGCTGGCCCGCGATGTGACGGGCACTGAGGATCGCCGTGGCCGTGTCGAGGTCGTCTTCGGCCAGCTCGAGCGCTTCCTTGACGGTGCACACGCTGTGGCCGAGGTGCAGGCCCTCGTCCCAGATCGGGTACCAGATGCGGTTGGCGACCTCGCCCACATCCGAGCGCTTGTCGTGCAGCAGCATCAGGTCGATGTCGCTCTGCGGGCAGAGCTCGGCCCGCCCATAGCCGCCCACTGCGACGAGGGCGAAGTGCTCGGCGTCGCGGCCGGCGATGCCGGTGAGGAGGTCCGAGAGCCAGGCGTCGACCAGGTCGCTGAGGGCCCGGCACCAGGCTGCGCCGGTGAGCGTGGCATCGGCCAGCAAGG
>JAUTXA010000039.1 GCA_030838265.1 Actinomycetota bacterium
CTCGGCGGCGACGTCAGTGGTGTGGTCAGGAGGCAGCTTCTCGACGGCCCGAAGGCGAGCGCTCTCGGCCCGTCGGTTGTCGGCGATCTCGGCGGCGGACGGCTTGTGGGCGCCGCGCCACAGGAGGCGGACCTGCGGGGTGGCGCCGCACACGCAGGGCAGGCCTGGGGGGCAGATGCAGCCACCGGTCTCGGCCTGACGGAGCCGGTCCTTGACGATGCGATCCTCGCCCGAGTGGTAGGCGAGGACGGCGAGACGACCGCCCGGCGCGAGGAGGGCGAGAGCGGTGTCGATGGTCTCCGCCAAGATGTCGAGCTCGTCGTTGACGGCGACCCTCACGGCCTGGAAGACGCGGCGGGCGGGGTGACCGCCGGTGCGGCGGGTGGCGGCGGGAATGGCCTCCTTCACCACGTCGGCCAGCTGCGTGGTGGTCGACAGGGGACGGGCCGCGACGATGCGCTGGGCGATGCGCCGGGCGAACCGGCCCTCGCCATGTTGGGCGAAGAGGCGAGCCAGCGCGTCCCTGTCCCAGGTGTTCACCACGTCGGCGGCCGTCTTCGGGGCGGTGGTGTCCATGCGCATGTCGAGCGGCGCTTCGTGGTGGTAGCTGAAGCCCCGCTCGGGCCGATCGAGCTGGGGGGAGCTGACGCCCAGGTCGAAGAAGGCCCCGCTCAAGCTGGTGATTCCCCGCTCGGCCAGCACCTCGGCCAACTTGTCGAAGCGGGCGTGGACGACGGTGGCGCGCTCGGCGAAGGGCGCCAACGCCTCGGTGGCCGCGGCGACCGCGTCAGGATCGCGGTCGAGGGCGACCACCGTGATTTGGGGATGAGCCCCCAGCAGGGCCCGAGCATGTCCCGCGCCGCCGGCGGTGGCGTCAAGCAGCACCCCTGGCGGCACGCTTCCGAAGAGATCGACAACCTCGTCGACCATGACCGGTCGGTGCTCGAAGTCCTGGCTCATCCGCAGCCCCCCGAGAGGACTGGCGCCGTCGGGATTTCTCCCCGATCGACCTGGATGGAAGCGGGCGGAGAAGGGATCTTCCACCTGTCCCACCGAGGGGCTGCGCATGAGCCTGGATTGGTTGTCAATGTTCTGTCCGCCATTGATGGCGACGGCCGAGGTCAGAAGCCCATGTCGGCCAGGCCCTCGCCGGAAGACAGGCCTTCCGAGCCCGCCGTCTCGACCGACTGCCACCGAGCGAGATTCCACAGCTCGACGTGGTTGATGGCGCCGATCACCATCACGTCGTCGTCCAGCGCCGCGAACTCCCGCAGAGCGGCCGGCAGGGCGATCCGCCCCTGCTTGTCCGGTGTCAGCTCGGCCGCGCCCGCCGCCCAGGCGCGCATCACGTTGCGCTCCGCCTCGCCCCGGCGCGCCTTCTCGAGCATCTGCTCCATCCGCACCGCGAACTCCTCTTCCGTCCAGATGGCGAGACAGCCGTCGACGACCTTGGTCACGTAGGCGCCCCGCTCCAGACGGTCGCGGAACTTGGCCGGCAGGATCAGCCGGCCCTTCGCATCGAGGGAGTGCTTGTACTCCCCGAAGAACATTCCGCGTCACCTCGTCCTGTCGCCTCTCTTGCATGACGCTCCCGGCCCCTCCCCTTCGCGCCACTTGGCGCCACCATACGCCCACCTCCTCCACCCGTCAACGCCATTCCTCCCCACTTCTCGCCCTTTTCGAGACGGTCACGCGACGATGGGGCCATGCCTGAGCCCCAAGCCGTGGTCGAGGCCCTGAACGACACCATCAACGCCCACGACGTCGAGGCCGGGGCCCGCCTCTATGCAGCCGGGGCCCGCCTGGTGGCCGCCAGCGGCCGGGAGATGGACCTCGCCGGGCTGAACCAGATGCTGTCGGCTTCGTTCGCCGCCCTCCCCGACCTGCAGGTTCGCGTCCTGCGCTGGGTCATAGACGGCGACACCGCCGTCACCGAGGAGCTGATGACCGGCACGTCGTCGGGCCGCGCCGTCTCACTGCCATTGGTCCACATCACCCGCGTGGCCGACGGTCACATCGTCGAGCGCGTCGCCTACCACGACACCGCCGCCATCCTCCGCCAGATGACGGCCGCCGACCCGGCGTAGGGCCGCTCCCCCACCTCCGCCCCCCGACGTCAGCGGTGTGGGCAGCGGTCAGTCGTCGGTCGGCGGGGTCTCCTCGTCGATGAGGTGTTGCGCTTCGGTGAGGCGGCGTTGGATGTCGAGCTTGGCGCGCACGTTGCGGGCCATCGACTCGGCCTGCTCGACGCTCACCCCCATCGCGCCGGCCACGTCCTCGATGCTGATCCCGGCGGCCAGGCCCTCGAGCACCTCGGTCTCGTGGGCGGTGAGCTCGGGCTTCGGGGTCTGGGCGGCGGCCGCCTCGATGCGGGCCTCCGCGACTCCCTGCAGCAGGTTGATCGCTTCCTCCCGCGACACCGGCGGATCGGGCTCGTAGGAGTGGTCCGGGTTGGCGTCAACAAGGGACTGAATCACACTGACGACGATCCGAACGATCGGCGCCAAGTCGGGATGCCCCGAGACGCCTCCGGCGTCGGCTTGCATGAGCTCCTGCACCTGCTGTGTGACCTGCGGATCCTCGATGCGGATGGTGACCCCGCGGCTGTCGTACTCGAGGTGGATCTGACGGCCGAGCGCTTGTTCCGCCGTCTCGTCGGTCGTGCCCTCAACGCCGACCTCGGCTTTCAGGGCGTCGATGGCTTCGACCGAGAGACCCTTGGCGGCCAGCAGCTTGCCGGCCCGGCTCGACCCGTCCGAGGCCAGAGCGATCAGCAGATCGAGCGACGAAGCCCGTCCTTGGCTGAATTGCGTGGCCCGGTGGATGGCATTGCTACCTGCGGGCGTGAACGGCGCCAGCCCGACGGTCGGCTGGTCATCACCTTCCTTCGCCTTCGGCTTCCCGTAGTGGCCGAGGATCTCGATGACGGCGTCGCGCACCCGGCTGAGGTCGCCGACCTTGGCCAGCAGGATCTCGGCGGCCACGCCCTCGGCTTCGCGCACCAGCCCGAGGAGCATGTGCTCGGTGCCGATGTAGTTGTGGCCGAGCCGGAGGGCCTCCCGCAGCGACAGCTCGAGGACCTTCTTCGACCGCGGCGTGAAGGGCGGAGCGCCGACGACCTCGGTGGTCCCGGGCGCGATGGTGCGCTCGACCTCGACCCGCAGCTGGTCGAGGCTGACGCCGAGTGAGCCGAGGGCCTTGGCCGCCACCCCCTCGCCCTCACCCATCAGGCCCAGCAGGATGTGCTCGGTCCCGATGAAGGGGTGGTTGAGGAGGCGGGCTTCCTCCTGGGCCAGCACCAGCACCCGGCGGGCTCGGTCGGTGAATCGTTCGAACATGCTGCGATCTTCACCATTCGGACCCTGACACTGTCAATCCCCTACTTGTGACAGGGGTGCTTGCTACTCTCGCGACGTGACGCACGCCGAGTCCTCGCCCGATGCCTGGCTCCGGATCCTCGAGCTCGAACAGGAGCTGGCGGCCCAAGCCGCCGACCGCTGGGTCACGCTGGCCGAGGCCGAGAAGGCGGCGTCGGTGTCCCGGTCGGCCCTGCGCACCTGGTACCGATCAGGACGGATCCCCTCCCGCATGGTCGACGGGCCGCATGGCCCACAGCGGGTCGTGCCCCTCGATGCCGTGCTGGCGGTGGCCGAGGACTCGCCTCGCATCGCCCGCCGGGTCGGCAAGCCCACCACGATGGCCACCGCCCCCGCGCCCACCGCCGAGACCGTCATCACCCAGGTCGTGACGGCAGCCACCGAGCAGGCGGCCCGAATGGGAGCCGAGATCGGCGCCCTCCGGACCAAGGTCGACGATCTCGAACGCCGCCTCGCCGCCCTCGAGCCCTGACCCCGCCCTCGACTCGATCAGCTCATCGAAGTCGTCGAACTCACCGAATTCATCGAATTCGTCGACGACGCCCCGCCCGCTCCCCCGACGCACATTCCCGTGCCCTTTGTCGCCGATTCGATATCGATTCGGTGACAATGGGCTCGCCGCGGCGCGACGGAGGAGAGGGCGGGGCGGCGGGTCAGGCCGGGGGGAGGGCGGCGATGAAGGCCGATTCGACGTCGTCCTCGCCCAGCCCCAACGGCCCCAGCGGGTAGCCGGCCGAGGCCAGGTCGTCGACCGCCTCGTCGGGCAGCCCGAGCATCGAGACGACGGGGGACGGGTCCCACACCAGGGGGACGGCGCACTGGAAGAGCGCCCACTCCCGGGTCCGGCGCTGGGCCATCCCCACCACCTTGCGACCCTCGACGGTGACCTCACCGGGCCCGAGACCGGCGAAGCAGACGTCGCCCGACCAGCGCGTCGTCACCAGCGGCCCGCGGTGGACGGTCAGGCCCTCGACCCCCAACGAGGTCAGGGCCGCGGCCCACACGTCGCCCAGCCATCCGAAGGCCTGGCCCACGTCGTCCGACCACAAGGGATCGCGGGCGGGCACGACGACGTCGACCCAGACCTGGTCGCCGGGGGCCACCCACACCGCGCCTCCCCCACTGCGCCGGCGGGCCGCCCCCGCCACATCGGGCTGGGTGCTGCCGAGCACCAGGGCGGGCGCCTCGACGTCGAGGAAGGTCGCCGTCCGGAGGGCGGGCGACGGGAGTCGGCGCGCATGCAGCGCTCCGGCACCGCCGCCCAGCCTCTCCACGACCCAGCCCCGAGGGGTCGAGCCGGCGGTACCTAGTTCGGACGGCCCCCCGACCGTCACGTCCAGCCCCGCGCCGGAGTTATTCGCCACATTGGGCCCAATCTCCTACTCGTCCTTCTCGTCGTATTCAGGCCGACAGCGACGATTCGGCCAGGACGTGCTCGGGAATGTGCAGGTACTGCTCCCAGTCGGAGCGCACCGTGCCGGTGGCAGCCAGGATCCAGATCCGCTCGCGCGGGATGCGGGGCGGGCGACGCAACGCCATGTTGGTCTCGTGGAGGAGATGATCCTCCTTGCGAGAGTTGCAGCGCCGGCAGGCGGCAACCACGTTGTCCCACGAGTGGGTGCCGCCCCGACTCCGCGGCACCACGTGGTCGATGTTCTCGGCCGACGCCCCGCAGTACTGGCATCGGTGGCCGTCGCGAGCGAACACGGCCCGACGGTTGAGAGCAACGCGCGTCTGGAACGGAACCCGCACGTAGTGCGAGAGCCGCACCACCGATGGCTCGGGAAAAGCACTGCGCTCGGAGCGGAAGACCTGCTCGGTCTGATGCACGAGCTCGGCCTTGGTCGACAGCACCAGCATCAGGGCTCGGCGACTGGGGACAACACAGAGCGGCTCGAAGCTCGCGTTGAGTACCAGCGCTCTGGACACGGGGACCCGCCCCTATCCCCGCGGTCCTGGTGGTACGTGCATCAGCGAAGGCTACCGCAGGGCCTGTCGAAACCGGCGACACCATTCCAAGTAGGCCACGACGTCACCGGGCTCGGCGGCGTGGTCGGGATCGCCATACATCGTCTGCAAGCGGAACCGGTAGTAGTCGCGATCGGGCAGCGGCAGGAAGGGACGTTGGCGCCACCACCCGCGCCGGGCCAAGGCGAATAGCTGCACGACACCGACGGCCCACAGCCGCGGCCGGACGGCGACCGCCGTCACCGCGGCTGGGGTGATCAGCGCTTGCTGGACTCGTTCCACGCGCCGGCGTCGGCGCGCGGCTCCTTGGGCAGGCCGAGGACGAGCTCGCCGATGATGTTGCGCTGGACCTGCGACGTGCCCGCGTAGATGGTGCCGGCGCGCGCGTTGAGGAAGGTGCCGGCCCACGACGCCGTCGAGTTGGGGGCGCCGGGATCGTCGGTCTGGAAGGCCGACGCCGGCGGACGCCCGGTGGGGACGAGGCCGTCGAGGCCGATGATGTCCATGGCCAGCTCGGTCGACTGGCGGTGGTATTCGCTCCAGTAGAGCTTGCTGATCGAGGCCTCGGGCCCGGGGTG
>JAUTXA010000041.1 GCA_030838265.1 Actinomycetota bacterium
TGTGGGCCGAGCGGGTGGGCGCCGATCTGGTGCGCGGCGCCGAGGGGGCCGACACCGGATCAGTGATCTTCGACGCCATCTAGCGGGCCTCGGCCCGCAACGCCGACCTGGTCCTGGCCGACACCGCGGGTCGGCTCCACACCAAGGTCAACCTCATGGAGGAGCTGAAGAAGGTCCGCCGCATCGCCGAGCGGCCGCCCGCCCTGCTGACCGAGGTGCTGCTCGTCATCGACGCCACGACGGGACAGAACGGGTTGGTGCAGGCCAAGCAGTTCACCGAGGCCGTGGGCGTGACCGGCGTGGTCCTCACCAAGCTCGACGGAACGGCGCGCGGCGGCATCGCCCTGGCCATCCAGACCGAGATGGGCCTGCCCATCAAGCTGGTGGGTCTGGGTGAGACGGCCGAGGACCTCATCGAGTTCGACCCCGAGGAGTACGTCGAGGCCCTTTTCGTCTGAGGTACGCCTCGGGGAACCAGATCCCCATCGCCCACCGTCGAACGGGGGCACACTGATGAGGGAGGCTGGCATGAGAAAGCGAGTGGTCGCCGGAGCGGTCGTCACCGCCTTCGCCGTCGTCGTGGCCACGGTCGCGATCCTGGCCGGGAACGGCGGGCACAAGACCCTGCAGAAGCTGCCGCTGGCCGCCACGGGCGGGTCGGGCGCGGCGGGCCGGGACAGTGCCGCCTCGGCGATGCTCGCTCCTATCCGGGCCGTCGAGTACCGCGTCTCGGGCCCGCTGCCCGCCCTCGACGGGCCGGCGACCGCCTACCGCCTGTCGTCGGCGATCGCTTCCGACCGCATCGCCAAGCTGGCCAAGGCCTTCGGCCTGACCGGCGCCGTAAAGGAGGACCCCGACGGGTTCACCGTGCAGGACTCGGTCAACCAGCTCCGAGTGACCAAGGACGCCAGCCTGCCGTGGTCGTACGGGCCCTACTACACGTGCCCCGAGACGGTCTCGTCGTCGGACGGGTCGGTTGCCCCCGACGGCGCGGTGTCGTCGTCGGGATGTGCCGTGTCGGGCGGCGGCGTCGTGTCGTCCGGTGGGGCCGCCAGCACTCCTGGCTCGAGCGGGTCGGGCGGGTCGGGCGGGTCGGGCACCGTCGAGCCCGCTCAGCCCACCGAGCCCAACCGGACCTCGACCAAGCCCGCGCCCCCGCCCGGGTCGCCGGTGCCGATGCCGCCGGAGACCACCGTGCCGCAACGCCCGGCCGACCTGCCGACCAAGGAGCACGCCCAGACCATCGCCACCGACCTGCTGAGGGCGGGCGGCATCGATCTCACCGACGCCACCATCCGCGTCGAGGACGGGTTCACCCAGTGGCAGGTCACGGTCGACCCCTCGATCGACGGCCGTCCCGTGACGGGGATGTCAACGGGCGTGAGCGTCGGCAGCAAGGACAAGATCGCCTACGCCAACGGCTTCCTCGGTGACCCGAAGGCCATCGGCGACTACCCGCTGGTGGGGACGGCCAAGGGCGTCGAGCGGCTGAAGTCGGGCTTCTCGATTGGCCCGCAGCCCATGATGGGTGGAGCCGAGAAGGCCCCGGCCATCGCCGTTGACGGCGGCCCCACGGCCGGCGCTCCCGGGGTCGGCGCCCCAACCGGCGGCACCGACGACACCGCCCCTGTCACCACCCTGCCGCCACAAGTGCTGACCATCACCGGCGCCCGCCTCGGGCTCAGCTACGTGGCCGACTACCGCAGCGCGGGGCGCGGCACCGGCTACCTCGTCCCCGCCTACATCTTCACCCTCGACGACGGCACGACCACCTCGGTCGTCGCCGTGACCGACGACCTGTTGGCTTCGACGACCGGCACCGGCACCGGGCCCGGCGTCGACGTCGTCCCCAACGGCAAGCGCTAGCGCCTGCAATCGCACCCACAATCGATGACGGCCTGACATCGGTCCGTCCGTCAGGGGACAATGGCGTCGTGGGGGACTGGGGAGGATGAGCAAGCGATCGCTGCCGTTGCTCGCCCTCGTCGTCTTCACTCTGTTCGTCATTGGCGTGGGCATGGCCGCCGGCGCGGTGAAGGCCGGCCCGCGTCGGTACCCGCGGTTCTCGCGCTCGGCCACAAACGGCGATGTCCTCGAGCATTTCCAGCCCACGACCTACCGAGCGACGGGCGCTCTCCCCGCGCTCGGGGGACGGGCGACGGTCTATGACGTTGCCACCATCGAGCGGACCGAGGCCTTCAGCCGGTTGCGTAACGCCTTCGGCTTCACGGGCCCGGTGACAGCGAGCTCGAATCGCCTGGAGACGAGCTCCGATGAGGGACGCCTCACCCTGATTTCGGTTTACGAGCCGAATTGGAGGTTCGAGTCGTACAGGTCGAGGACTCCGGGCTCGAGCCGAATCGGCGAAGCCGAAGCCGCGAAACGAGCGGCGGATCTGCTCTCGCGCGTGGGCAGAGTCGAGAAGACCTCAGCCCTTTCCATTCATCACGACGGGCTCGACTGGCAGATCGTGTCGAACCCGATAGTCGGTGGGCGCGACGTCGCCGGTTTGCCGCTGCACGTCACGATCCGCAGCGACGGCACCGTCGGCTCGGCATCGGGTTCGATCGGGTCGCCCCACGCCGCCGCCACGGTCCCAGTGATCGGGACCAAGGAGGCGATCAAGCGGCTGGCGCGGCACGAAGCCTTGGGTCCTTTCACGTTGCCTCTGTTCCGCGGCCATTCGCCCGTCACGGTCCAGGGCGCGGACCCGCCCGCAGCAGGCGGCTTCGGTAGCGACGCCGGTGGGAGCACCTCGACCGGCGGATCGCGCAGCCAGTCGCCCGTCCCGGGTGCCGGCGCCGTCGCGGTCCTTCCGGGCCCGCCTGTCACCAGGACGGTCACCGGTGTCCGGCTCGGCTTGGCCCTCGTCGACGAGGCCACGTCCCAAGGTCACGCCCGCTCCTACTTGGTCCCGGCTTACATCTTCGACCTCGACAACGGCGGCACCATCTCGGTGCTCGCCGTTCCCGATCGCTACCTGAAGGTTCGCCGCTAGACGGGCTCTGAGCGGGGCCGGGGGCTCCTGTAACGTTGCTCCCCGGCATGTTCGAGTCCCTCTCCGACCGCTTCGACACGATCTTCACGCGCCTGCGGGGCCGCGGGCACCTGACCGAGCGCGACGTCGACGAGGTCCTGCACGAGATCCGCCTCGCCTTGCTCGAGGCCGACGTCAACTTCCTCGTGGTCAAGAAGTTCGTGGCCCAGGTGAAGGAGGCATGCGTCGGGGCCGACCTGAGCAAGAGCCTGAGCCCGGCCCAGCAGGTCATCAAGATCGTCCACAACGAGATGATCGAGATTCTCGGCGGCGAGCAGCTCAAGATCACCTACGCCAGCAAGCCCCCCACCGTCGTCCTTCTCGCCGGCCTGCAGGGCTCGGGTAAGACGACCGCGGCGGCCAAGCTGGGCCGCTGGTTCAAGCAGCAGGGCCGCAACCCGTTGCTCGTCGGTGCCGACCTCCAGCGCCCGGCCGCCGTCGAACAGCTGCGCGTCCTCGGTGGTCAGGCCGGCGTGCCTGTCTTCAGCGAGGCCAGCGATCCGGTCGACGTGGCCGCGGCCGGGCTCGAGGAGGCCCGGCGCCTCGGCCGCGACGTCCTCATCGTCGACACCGCCGGCCGCCTGACCATCGACGCCGAGATGATGGAGCAGGTCCGCAACATCTCGACCAAGGTCGAGCCCCAGTACACGTTCCTCGTCATCGACGCCATGATCGGCCAGGACGCGGTCACGACCGCCGAGGCCTTCCACCAGGCGCTCGAGCTCGACGGCATCATCCTCACCAAGCTCGATGGCGACGCCCGCGGCGGTGCCGCCCTGAGCGTGAAGGAGGTCGTCGGGCGCCCCATCGCCTTCGCCTCGATCGGCGAGAAGCTCGAGGACTTCGACGCCTTCTACCCCGACCGCATGGCCAGCCGGATCTTGGGCATGGGCGACGTCCTCACCCTCATCGAGAAGGCCGAGCAGGACTACGACGTCGACGTGGCGGCCAAGGGCGCCCAAGCGCTGTCCGAGGGGTCGTTCACGCTCGAGGACTTCCTCGAGCAGATGCAGCAGGTGAAGAAGATGGGGCCCCTTTCGAACATCATTGGTATGTTTCCGGGGATCCCCAAGGAGCTCAAGCAGGCTCAGATCGATGATCGTGAGCTGGCTCGGGTCGAGGCGATCATCCGGTCGATGACTCCAAAGGAGCGTCAAGATCCGTCGCTCATCAACGGCTCGAGGCGCCTGCGGATCGCCAACGGGAGCGGATCCTCGACATCTGAGGTCAACCTGCTCCTCAAGCAGTTCAAGGAGATGCAGCGCATGATGAGCTCGATGGGGCTCGGCAAGGCGCTGCAGAAGCGAAAGAACAAGAAGAAGAAGGGCGGGCGGACGACACCGCCCACGCGCTCAGAGAGAAGAAGAGGGAAACCAGTGGCCGTCAAGCTCCGCCTCATGCGAATGGGCAAGAAGAAGCAGCCGACCTATCGGGTGGTGGCCGCGGACAGCCGCTCGCCCCGGGACGGGCGCTTCATCGAGATCGTCGGGACGTACCAGCCCCGCGCCGAGCCCTCCGTCATCCTGATCGACAACGACAAGGCCGTGAAGTGGCTGAGCCAGGGCGCCCAGCCCACCGAGACGGTCGAGAAGCTCCTCAAGGTCTCGGGCGCCTGGGAGCAGTTCAAGGGCAGCCCGTCCTCGTGAGCGACGCCGACACCCCTGCGGGCGAGTCGTTCAACGACGACTACGACGCCGACCTCCGTGGCGACAACAGTGACGACAGCGACGACAGCCGCGACGGCAGCGGCGATGTCGATGGCAACCGGGCCGAGGGATCGACGGCGCGCACCGTCCTCGACTATGTGGCCAAGGCCATCGTCGACGACCCCGACTCGGTCGACATCGAGGTCGACGAGGATCGCCGGGGCGTGACCCTTCGCCTCACCGTCGCCCCCGACGACATGGGCAAGGTCATCGGCCGCCGGGGCCGCGTGGCTCAGGCCATCCGCACCGTCGTGCGGGCCGCGGGCGCGGCCGAGGACGTGAACACGTCCGTCGACATCGTCGACTGAGGCCCTCTTGAGCGACGGCATCGTCCGCCCGCTGCTCGAGGTGGGGCGGGTCGGCAAGCCCCACGGCCTCAAGGGTGAGGTCATGGTCCACCTCGTCACCGACCGCACCGAGCGGGTGGCGCCCGGGACGGTGCTGGCCACCGACCGCGGCGAGCCTCTGACCGTCGTGCGCTCGTCGCCCCACCAGAAGAACTGGATCGTGGCCTTCGAGGGCGTGACCTCCCGCGAGGGGGCCGAGGCCCTGCGGGGAACGCTGCTGCAGGCCGAGCCCCTCGACGACCCCGACGCCCTGTGGGTGCACGAGCTGGTGGGATCCGAGGTCGTCGACCTCACCGGGCGCTCGCACGGGCTGGTCACCGCCGTCGAGGCCAACCCGGCCAGCGACCTGCTGGTGCTCGAGGGCGGGGGACTGGTTCCCCTGCGCTTCGTCACCGCCCACGAGCCGGGACGGGTCACCATCGACCCGCCGGCCGGGCTCCTCGACGACTGACGCGGAACGGGGGCTACGGTGCCCATCATGC
This sequence comes from Actinomycetota bacterium, assembly GCA_030838265.1. Lineage (GTDB taxonomy): Bacteria > Actinomycetota > Acidimicrobiia > Acidimicrobiales > BP-101 > BP-101. The sequence continues at coordinate 5,573 of JAUTXA010000041.1, forward strand.
GAGCGTGGCGAGTGCACGAGCTGGGTGAGCCCGAAGACGTGATGCGTCTCGACGAGGTCCCGTCGCCTGAACCAGGGCCGGGCCAGGTGGCCATCGACGTGGCTGCCGCCTCCTTGAACTTCCCCGACGTCCTGCTGTGCCGGGGCGGCTACCAGGTCAAGCCCGAGCTGCCCTTCACCGTGGGCAGCGAGCTGGCCGGCACCATCGCGTCCCTCGGCGAGGGCGTCACCGGCTTCACCGTGGGACAGCGGGTGCTGGCCGCGCCGGCCGTCGGGGCGGGCGGGCTGGTCGAGCGCACGATCGCTCCCGCCTCCACCACCTTCGCCATCCCCGACACCATGCCCATGCCGGCCGCCGCCGCCCTCCACATCACGTACCAGACCGGCCATGTGTCGCTGCACCGCCGGGCCGCCATCAAGGAGGGCGAGACGCTGCTGGTGCACGCCGGCGCGGGCGGAGTCGGCAGCGCCGCCATCCAGCTCGGCCTGGCCGCGGGAGCGCGCGTCTTCGCCACTGCCGGCGGGCCGGAGAAGGTCGAGGTGTGCCGCAAGCTCGGGGCCGAGATCGCCATCGACTACAAGGCCGACGACTTCGTTGCCATCGTCAAGGAGGCGACGGGCGGACGGGGCGCGGATGTCATCTACGACCCGGTCGGCGGCGACACGTTCGACCGCTCGACCAAGTGCATCGCCTTCGAGGGCCGCATCCTCGTCATCGGGTTCACCAGCGGTCGGTTCCCCGAGGTCAAGGCCAACCACGTCCTCATCAAGAACTACTCGGTCGTCGGCGTGCACTGGGGCCTCTACCACCGCTACGAGCCGACGCTGCCGGCCCAGATCCACGACGACCTGATGCGCCTCTACAGCGAGGGTCGCATCGACCCCCTCATCTCCCGCGTCGCCCCCTTCGCCGAGGCGCCCGCCGCCCTGGCTGCCCTCGGGAGCCGCGGCACCTGGGGCAAGGTGGTCGTCGAGGTCGGCTGATGCCGCCCCGCATCGACATCCTCACCATCTTCCCGGCGATGGTCGACGGCTTCCTGGCCGAGAGCCTCATCGGCAAGGCCCGCCGCGAGGGCCGCCTCGACATCCGGGTCCACGACCTGCGGTCGGCCACCACCGACCCGCACCGGTCGGTCGACGACAGCCCGTTCGGTGGGGGCGCGGGGATGGTGCTCGCCCCCGAGCCCCTCTTCGCCGCGGTCGAGAAGATCGAGCCGCCCCGTCCGCTGTTCCTGCTCGGGCCGGGCGGACGCCGATTCGACCAGGTGCTCGCCCGCGAGCTGGCCGCGTCCGAAGGTTTCTCGCTGCTGTGCGGACGCTACGAGGGGGTCGACCAGCGGGTCACCGACCACCTGGTCGACGGCGAGCTGTCGGTCGGCGACGTCGTCCTGGCCGGCGGCGAGGTGGCCGCCCTGCTGGTGACCGAGGCCGTCGGGCGCCTGGTGCCGGGCGTGATGGGAAACGACCTGTCGGCCGGCGACGAGTCGTTTTCGGACGGGCTGCTCGAGTACCCGCACTACACCCGTCCCGCCGAGTTCCGGGGCTGGGAGGTGCCCGAGGTGCTGCGCTCGGGCGACCACGGACGGATCGAGCGGTGGCGCCGGGCCCAGGCCCTGATCCGCACCCTCAGGCACCGGCCCGACCTGATCGAGGCCCGCGGAGGCCTCGACGAGGACGACCGGAAGCTGCTGGCCGAGTTCGGGCTATCCTGACGGGTCCCCCGAACCGCCTGCAGGAGTTGTCGCGCCGTGAACCCCACCGACCTGATCGATCGCAGCAGTCTG
>JAUTXA010000007.1 GCA_030838265.1 Actinomycetota bacterium
CGCCCGACGAGGTGCGGGCCTTCGGCGAGCAGCACGGCTACCCCATCGCCATCAAGGCGGCATTCGGAGGCGGCGGTCGGGGCATGAAGGTCGTGCGCGACGCCGACGGCGTGGCCAGCGCGATCGAGTCGGCCCAGCGCGAGTCAAAGTCAAGCTTCGGACGGGACGAGTGCTACCTCGAGCGCTACCTGACCTGGCCCCGCCACATCGAGATGCAGATCTTCTGCGACACCCATGGCAACGCCGTGTGGCTGGGCGAGCGCGATTGCTCGAGCCAGCGTCGCCACCAGAAGCTCATCGAGGAGAGCCCGGCCCCCGACTTCCCGGACGAGGTGCGCCGAGCGATGGGCGAGGCGGCGGTCAAGGTCGCCCTGGCCTGCGGCTACGTCAACGCCGGCACCGTCGAGTTTCTCTATCAGGACGGCGAGTTCTTCTTCCTCGAGATGAACACCCGGCTCCAGGTCGAGCACCCGGTCACCGAGCTGGTGGTGGGGATGGACCTGGTCGAGCTGCAGCTGTGGATCGCGGCGGGGCGAGCCCTGGGCTTCGACCAGTCCGACGTCGAGCGCCGGGGCCACGCCATCGAGTGCCGCATCAACGCCGAGAACCCGGCGGGCGGACGCTTCCTCCCGTCTCCCGGCACCATCTCCCGCTTCCGGCGGGCGGACGGGTTCGGTGTCCGCAACGACGCCGGCTATGACGAGGGCGACACCGTCAGCCAGTACTACGACAACCTCGTGGCCAAGCTCATCGTGTGGGGCGCCGACCGCGAGCACGCTCGCCGGCGGATGCTTCGGGCCCTGCGGGAGACCGAGATCGAGGGCATCGCCACGACCATCCCGGCCCACCTCGCCATTCTCGAGCACCCCGACTGGATCGAGGCCAAGCACTCGACCAAGTGGGTCGAGGACACGCTCGACCTCACGGGCGTCGTCTCCCTCGCCAAGCCGGCCGAGCCCGAGACCAACGAGCCCGACGCCGACACCGAGAACAAGGTCCAGCGCGATGTCGACGTCGAGGTCAACGGCAAGCGCTTCCAGGTCAAGGTCTGGGTCCCCGAGTCCCAGGCCACGATCAGCGCCGCCGCCCCGGCGGGCAGCGCCGGCCCGGCTCGCCCCGCCCGTCCGCGCGGCGGATCCGGTGGCGGGGGTGGCGCGGCGGGCTCCGGCCAGGTGACCGCCCCTATGCAGGGCACCATCGTCAAGGTCCTCGTCAGCCAGGGCGACACGGTCGAGGTGGGCGCCCCCATTTGCGTGCTCGAGGCCATGAAGATGGAGAACAACATCACGGCCGAGAAGGCGGGCACGATCGCCGAGGTGAAGGTGCAGCCCGGCAGCACCGTGGCCGCCGGCGACATCATCGCCGTCATCGAGTAGCAGTCAGGAGACAGCCATGGACGCCAAGGCGGCAGCACGCCACGTCGTCGTGAGCGGAGGCGACCAGCTCGTTGACCTCAGCCATCGCATCCACGCCAACCCCGAGCTGGCCTTCGACGAGGTGCAGTCCTCGGGGTGGTGCGCCGACGCCCTCGAGGCCGGCGGGTTCGCGGTGGAGCGCGGCCCGTACGACCTTCCCACCGCCTTCGAGGCGACGGCCGGGACGGGCGAGCTCACCATCGCCATCTGCTGCGAGTACGACGCCCTCCCCGGCATCGGCCACGCGTGCGGCCACAACATCATCGCCACATCGGCCGTCGGCGCCGGACTCGCCCTCGCGGGCCTGGCTGACGACCTGGGCATCACGGTGAAGGTCTTGGGCACCCCAGCCGAAGAGGGGGGTGGCGGCAAGGTCTTGATGCTCGACCGGGGCGCCTTCGACGGCGTCCACGCCGCCATGATGGTGCACCCTGCCCCCATGGAGCTCGACCGCATGGAGTGCCTGGCGGTGGCCCACGTCGACGTCCACTACAAGGGCAAGTCGGCCCACGCCTCGGCCTGGCCCGAGGAGGGCATCAACGCGGCCGACGCCCTCACCGTCGCCCAAGTCGGCATCGGGCTGCTGCGCCAGCACATCCACGACACCGATCGCATCCACGGCATCGTGACCAAGGGCGGTGACGCCCCCAACATCGTCCCCGATCACACCGTGGGCAAGTGGTACATCCGCGCCCGCACCCTCGAGGAGCTGGCCGTACTCGAGCCCAAGGTCCGCCGCTGCTTCGAGGCCGGGGCCCTGGCCACGGGCTGCGAGGTCGACGTGAAGCCCATGAGCCCCAACTACTCCGAGATGATTCCCGACGAGGACATGACGGCCGCCTACCGCCAGAACGCCATCGCCTTGGGCCGCACCTTCGCCGACCCCGGTGCGGCGGTTGCCGGGTCGACCGACATGGCCAACGTCTCGCTGGCCGTCCCCACCATCCACCCCATGCTCGGCCTCGACTCGTTGCCGGCGGTCAACCACCAACCCGAGTTCACCACCCACTGCGCCACGCCCACGGCTGACAAGGCGGCCCTTGACGGCGCGGTCGCCATGGCCTGGACCTCGATCGACTTGGCGGCCGACGGCCCGATGCGAAAGCGCCTACTGACCCGGGCTTGACCCTGGGGCTGAGACCGAGACCACCAGGTCGGCCCGGTCGGCGGGACGGAGGTTCTCGGCGTACCAGTCCTCGGCGGCCGCCAGTTCGGACGGGCCATCGACGACGCCACCCTCGACCCACACCGTGAGGTCGAAGTAGCCCCGAAGCTGCGGGCGCAGCACGAACGGCCCCGCCACCACCACGATGCCGGACGGCCGGATCTCGACCTCGGACTCGGACCCGGCGGCTCGGAAGCGGGCGGGCTGGGCCAGCACCAATTGATCGAGCACCTCGCTCATCAAGCGCTGCCAGTCGAACCACAGCTCGAACGTCGACTGCGGATCGAGGGCGTCATGAGCGTGCTCGGCCGTCGACCGCACGAAGTCGGCGGTCAGGACGACCGAGGACGCCCCCACCTCGGTGGCCAGCCCGGCCGAGGCGCCGCCGCGCCCGTCGATCCCCACCAGCACGGGCTCCGGACCGCTCACCCGGGCGATGGCCTCGACGATCTCGTCGGCTGCGCTCAATGACATGTCCCATCTCCCTCGTCGGTGAAGTTCGACCCAGCCAGGGCCACGTACCGCCAGTGATAGCCGGTCGGCTTTAGGGTGAGCTCGAGGACGCCGAAGGTCACCTTCCGCACCTCGCTCGTCGCCTTGGCCCCGGCAAACGGGTACAGGCTCCGGCCACCCGTCCCGACCACGAACTCCCGCGTCCCCGCCGCCGGGTCGGCGGCACCGTTGGCATCGAGGGGCTGGAAGCGCTCGTAGTCATGATCATGGCCACTGAGGGCCACGTCGCCGTTGGCCGCGACCAGCGCCCGCCAGATGGGGTCGACCGACGCATCGTCGCCGTGCAATCCCGACGAAAAGCGCGGGTGGTGCCAGTAGGCCAGCGTGCAGGTGGCCCGGTGTCGGGCCAAGTCGGACTCGAGGAAGCGGAGCTGGGGCGAGCCCGTCCCGCACCCGACCACGCTGCAGTTCGAGTTGAGGACGACGACGTGCCAGGCCCCCAGGTCGTAGCTGTACCAACCCTGCGCCTTCTCGCCCACCGGGCGGCCCGCGAAGTACGAGAAGTAGCCCGTGCCGAGGTCGCTGAGGAAGTCGTGGTTGCCAACGGCCGGATAGGTGATCGCCCGCAGCCGCCCCCACGTCGGGCCGTAGGACTGCTCGAACCCCGACAGCTCGCCCGCCTCGTACTGGAGGTCACCGAGGGCGGCCACCGCGTCGGGGTGCAATCCCTCGGCGGTCTGGGCGGTGGCGCCCGCCTGACAGGTGGACGAGGTCGACGGCGAGTTGCCCGGTGTGCAGGCGATGTCGCCCGCCGCCACCAACACCCTGTCCTGGGGACCCTTGGCCGCCGGGAGCGCACTGGTCTCGCTCGGTTCGGTCGACGGCGACGGCGAGGTCGGGGGCACCCGCTGCGCCGAAGACGAGGCTCGACACGAAGCGGCCAGCCCGCCCAGCATCAGCACGAGCGGAACCACGATCCATCGTCGGCGCCGGGAGGGCACCTCTACTCGGCGGCGTCGGCCAACGCCTCGGCTAGGGCCGGGTGCACGAGGAGGCTCTCGACGATGTCGGCCACCCGCAGGTTGGCGGTGACGGCGAGGGCGATGACCGAGATGAGCTCGGACGCGCCGGTGCCCACGATGGATCCGCCCAGCACCACGCCCGTCGCCGGGTCGGAGACGATCTTGACGAAGCCCCGCGGATCACCGTCGATCACGGCGCGGGCGTTGGCCGCGAACGGGACCTTGGTGACGCGGATCTTCCGGCCGATGGCAAAGGCCTCGGCCTCGGCCAGGCCGACGTCGGCGATCTCGGGCTCGGTGAAGATGGCGCTGGCCGCCTTCTCGTAGTCGAGGTGCCGGTGCTCGCGCGTGTGCAGGCCCATGACGTGCTCGGCCACCTTGCGACCCTGCATCGACGCCACTGAGGCGAGCGGCAGCTTCCCCGACAGGTCGCCCGCGGCGTAGATGTGGGGCACCGACGATTGGCAGTGCTGGTTCACGGGCACGTAGCCGCCGTCGGTGACCACCCCCGCCTCCTCGAGGCCGAGGCCGTCGGAGTTGGGCACCGCACCGATGGCCAGCAGAGCGTGTGAGCCTCGCACCATCCGGCCGTCGTCGCAGCGCACCACCACCTCGTTGCCCTCACGGTCGATGCCCACGGCCCGGGCCCCCTTCAGCAGCTTCACGCCGCGGCGGAGGAAGTCGTCCTCGAGGGCCGCCGCCACCTCGGGGTCCTTCTGAGGCAGCACCTGCTGCCGGCTCACCACCAAGGTCACGTCCGCGCCGAACGACCGGAACATGTGGACGAACTCGACACCGGTCACGCCCGACCCGATGACGACAAGGTGCGACGGCATCTCCGGTGGCGGGTAGGCCTGCCTGGTCGTCAGCACCCGCTCGCCGTCGACCTCGCACCAGTCCGGCACGCGGGGCCGGCTCCCCGTCGAGAGGAGGACAGCGTCGGCCTCGAGCTCGTGGATGCCATCGGCCGTCTCGGCCACGACCTGGTGCGGACCTTTCAGCGTGCCGAGGCCCCGGATCAAGCGGACGCCCTGACTCTCGAGCAGGCCCGTCACCGAGCGGTTGAGGTGATCCTCGATCGATGTGATCCGGCTGCGGAGGGCGTCGGCGTCGAGGGAGGCGTCGAGGGCCGCCAACCCCATGGTTTGGGCCCGGCGGGTGACCGACATGACGCCGCCAGTGGCGATCATGGCCTTCGACGGGATGCAGTCCCAAAGGTTGGCGGCCCCGCCGACCAGGTCGCGCTCGACCACGGTCACCTCGGCCCCGAGCCGGGCGGCGTAGGTGGCGGCCTGCACGCCCGCGGGACCCCCGCCGATGATCACGAACCGGATGGCCATGTGGCGCCGAGGCTACCCGGCACCAGCGCAGGTACTTGCGCCTAGGACGGCGAATTACATCCCTATGCGCAGACTGCTGGGGTCCTTCATCGCGGTACTCGTCCTGCTCGGCATGGCTCCGGCCTTGAGCTCGACCCTTCGGCCGGAGGCCAGGCCCACGACCGATCCGTACCTGGCGAAGCTGATCGCGACCAAGGCGCCGACGACGCCGTTCACGGCGTTCATCTCGGGGACGTCCACCGACACCGCCGCCTCCGCCGCCCGACAAGCCGGCTTCGTCGTGGCCCGCCGCTGGGACCTCATCGACACCGTCGTCGCCCGAGGCACGCTCGCCCAGGCCGCCACTGTCCTCAAGGCCAAGGGCGTCACCCATGTCGAGGCTGACCGCGCCATCGCCTTCGCCACCGACACGTCCCACAAGGCCACGCGCAGCGAGGAAGCCCGAGCCGCGTTCAACGGCGCCGACGGCAACCCCCTCGACGGCCGCGGCGTCAGCGTCGCCATCGTCGACAGTGGCGTCGACGGCAACCACGCCGCCTTCGCAGGCGGCGCCGTGGTGCGCAACATGAAGATGGTCTGCCCCCAGGGTCTGGTCTGCGACCAGGGCGACCCCACGGCCATGAACGAGAACCTGTGGGTCGACGTGACCGGCGCCGGCAATGACAGC
>JAUTXA010000009.1 GCA_030838265.1 Actinomycetota bacterium
AGACCCGGCCGGTGTACACCCACTCCGCGGCGCGGCTGATGCCGACGAGACGGGGAAGGAACCAACTCGAGCAGGCCTCGGGGACGATGCCTCGCCGCGAGAAGACGAACCCGATCTTGGCCGTCTCGGACGCCATGCGGATGTCCATCGGCAAGGTCATGGTGATGCCCACGCCGACGGCCGGTCCGTTGATGGCGGCGATCACCGGTTTGAGGCAGTCGAAGATGCGCAGGGCGACGAGTCCGCCGCCGTCGCGAGGGGGGCTGCCCTCGGGTACCTCGCTGGTCAAGCTGTCGGCGCCCCGGACCCGCGCGTCGAACGTCTCGACGCCCGACGACAGGTCGGCTCCGGCGCAGAAGCCGCGTCCGGCACCGGTCATGATCACGGCGAGGACCTCGTCGTCGCTGTCGACGCGGTCGAAGACGTCTAGCAGCTCGTCCATCATGCGCCGGGTGAAGGCGTTCAGCTGGTCGGGCCGGTTGAGGGTGATCGTGGCGATGCCCTCGTCCACCCCGTAGGTGATTTGCTCGTAGGCGGCAGGCTCCATCCGCGGAACCTACCGCCGTTGGGCGGTGCTAGGGCCGGGTCAGCCCTCGAGCGTGCGGACGACGTCGAGGTTGCGGAAGATCGGAGGCCCGTCGCACAGCTTCGCCATCTGCTCGGCCATGGCCGCGGTCTGGGGCAGCTCGGAGTTCTTCATGGCGTCCTCGTACGAGGGGAACTCGACGATCGTCACGTAGGTGTTGGCGTTGTCCCGATCCTTGGTGACGGTCGAGTTGGCGACGGTGCGGGCCCCGTCGGTCTCTGCCAGGAAGGTCTCGACCAGAGCGTCGATCTCGTCGTAGCGGCTGGTCTTGTACTCGATGATCTGGATGAAGCCCATTGGCTCCGCCCCCTTTGCTTGGTGGATCCTGCCCGCGCATTCGACTCCTCATCGGCCCCTGCGTCAAGGGGCACCCGGATCGCCCTTGGCTAAGGTCCCGACCCGATGGCTGCCGTGCGCCGACGGCGTCGACGCCCCCCTTGGGTCCTCCTCGCCGTGGTGGCGACGGCCCTCGTCCTCATCGTCAACGCCCTGGTCCACAGCCGCTCGAGCGGTCCGTCCCACCGGCTGGCCGAGCTGGCCTACCTCGACACGGTCCGACCGCAGGTCGAGCGCTCGAACGACGAGGGGGCCGACCTCAACGACGTTCGGGCCCAGGCCACCAAGCTGGGTCGCGACGGGATCGACCGCCGGTTGGGTCGCCTCGAGCGCGAGTCGAAAGCGGCCTACGACGTGGTGGCCCGCACCGATCCACCGACCTCGCTCCGGGCGTCGCACAGCTTGTTGGTGGCGACCCTCTTCGCCCGCAGTCGCGGCGCGGCCCTGATGCACCAGGCCCTGCGCGTGGCCCTCACCTCTGAGCCCTCGGCCTCGGTCGTGCAGAGCCTGGCCACGGTGGGCGACAACCTCGTCACCGGCGACCGCGACTACCGCCTGTTCCTCGAGACCTTGCCGAACTCACCCGGCGCGACTCAGGCGGCCATGCCCGCGTCGGTCTGGGTCACCGATCAGGCGGCGTGGACGGCGCCCGTCCTCGGTGCCTTCGTCACCACCTTGCGGTCGAGCGCCACCCTCGCCGCCGTGCACGACGTGGCGGTCGTGCTCGTCACCACCGACCCCGACACGGTGGCCAAGGATCCCGACGGCACCAACGTCATCCCCGAAGCCCGCGCCCTGACCCTGCAGATCGTGGTGGCCAACGTGGGCAACGAGCCCGAGCGCCGGCTCACGCTGACCGCGGCGCTGGCTCCCAAGGACGGATCAGGTCAGCCCCAGTCGGTGCGCGACTTCGTCGACCTCGACCCGGGTCAGCGCCAGACGGTCCAGCTCGGTGGTCTGCGGCTGACCAACAACGAGCCGCTGCTCCTGATGGTGACGATCTCGGGCGTCGAGGGCGAGACCGACGCGGCCAACAACAGCCAGACGATCCCGCTGATCGTCAAGGTCTGAGCTACCCGGCTTCGTCGTCGTCGCCGGTGCGGCCCTCGCCGTCGATGACCTCGGCGCGGGTGTGCCACGCGTCCTCGGCCCGGCGGACGACCTCACGCAAGGGCAGGCCGGTGCGCTTGGCGGCTCGCGCTGCGTCGTCGTGCTCGACCTTGACGCGGCCCGGGCTGACCTTGACCCGCACGGGCAGGCCCTCGACGGTCACCTCACCCAGCTGGCGGGCCGCGGCCCAGCGCTCGAGGGGGTGGCCCCGCACGCCGAGCGAGCCCGTCTCAGCCGTGAGCACGGCCGTGAGCTGAGCCACCAGGGCAACGTCGGCCAGGGCGCTGACGGTGTAGGCGGGCCGGCCCTTCTTCATGATGATGGGCGTCACCCATGCGTCGTGGGCGCCGGCCTCGAGCAGGGCGGCGATGGTGTGGGCCAGCGTCTCGCCGGTGGCATCGTCGACGTTGGCTTCGAGAAGGGTGACGGGCTGGCCCGGGCCGGCCTGCTCCTCGATGCGCAGGGGAGATCCGAGCACCACCTGGGTGGCGTTGGGCATGCCGTCGAGGTCTCGGCTGCCCGCACCGAAGCCGGACGCCGCGATGCGCATCATCGGCAGGGGACCGTAGGACGTGGCCAAGGCGGCGAGGATGGCGGCGCCGGTCGGCGTCGTCAGCTCGGTGGTCACGTCGTGGCCGTAGGTGGGGGCTCCCCGCAACAGCTCGACGACGGCGGGCGACGGGTTGGGCAGCAGTCCGTGGGCGGTGCGGATCATCCCCGTCCCTGTGGCCACCGCGCTGGAATGCACCTCGTCGATCCCGAGGACCTCGAGGGCGGCGCACGTCCCCACGATGTCGACGATCGAGTCGATGCCCCCGACCTCGTGGAAATGGACGTTGCTCGGGTGCCGCCGGTGCAGGTGGCCCTCGACCTCGGCCAGGGTGGCGAAGATGGCGAGGGCGCGGTCGCGCACTCGGTCGGGGAGGCGGGCCTCCTCGATGAGGCCCTGGATGTGGGCGTGGGTGCGGACGACCACCGTCTCGGCGCAGACCACGTCGATGCGCGTGGCCCGCAGACCGGCGCGCAGGACGGCGTCGGCTTCGATCGTCCATCCGCCGACGGGCAGGAGCTGGAGCATCTTGGTGATCTCGTCGAGGTCGGCGCCGGCGTCGACGAGCGCACCCATCGCCATGTCGCCGGCGATGCCGGCGAAGCAGTGGAACCAGGCCGACGAGGCCGGCGCGGCCGTGGGCGCGGGCTCGGGGCCGCTCACGGGAGGATGCGGGCCACGGCGCAGGCCGCGCCGTAGCCGTTGTCGATGCCGACCACGGTGATGCCGGCGGCGCACGAGGCGAGCATGGCCAGCAGGGCGGTGACGCCCTCGAGGCTGGCGCCGTAGCCAACGCTGGTCGGCACGGCCACGACCGGGGCCCCGGTGATGCCGCCGACCAGGCTGGCCAGGGCCCCCTCCATCCCGGCGACGACTACGACGGCGTCGGCGTTGTCGAGCTCGTCGACCGTGGCCAGCAGTCGGTGGATGCCGGCGACCCCGCAGTCGGCCTGGAGGTTGGGCCGGAAGCCGTGGGCGGTGAGGGTGGCCACGCACTCCTCGGCCACGGGCAGGTCGGCGGTGCCGGCGGTGATGACGAGGACGCGGGCGACGCGCTCGGCGGCCGGGCGCCACACCAGGGTGCGGCCGGTGCGGATGGCGCCGGGGTTGGTGGCCATCGTCAGCTCGATCTGGGCCTCGTCGGCGCGCGTCAACAGGACGGGCCCGTCGCCCGCCTCGGCCAGCAGCTCGGCCACGATGGCGGCGCAGTGCTCGGGCGCCTTGCCCGGGCCGTAGACGGCCTCGGCCGCGCCCTGGCGCAGAGCCCGGTGGTGGTCGACCCGGGCGAAGCCGAGGTCGGCGAAGGGCAGCCGGCGCAGCTGGCGCACGGCGTCGTCGGCGCTGAGCGCGCCGGAGCGCACGTCGTCGAGCAGCTGGCGCAGGGCGGGCTCGTCCATCTCGCCGCCTATCCTGCCCGGCCATGACCGACGCCGCCTCCCCAGGCTCACGGGTCGCCTTCCTGGGGCCGCCGGGGACGTTCACCGAGGAGGCGCTGCGGGCCCAGCCCGACCTGGCCGGGTGCGACCACGTGCCCATGCGTTCGATGCCCGACGTCCTGGCGGCCGTCGAGGCGGGCCAGGTCGACCTCGGCTTCGTGGCCCTCGAGAACTCGATCGAGGGCACGGTCAACGTCACCCTCGACAACCTGATCTTCGAGCGCGACCTGCTCATCCAGCGCGAGGTCGTGCTCGCCATCCGCCTCAACCTCTGTGCGCCTTCAGGTGTGCGCCTGGGCGAGGTGCGCCGGGTGGTCTCGTTCCCCCACGCCCTGGCCCAGTGCCGCGAGTGGTTCATCGCCAACCTGGGCGACGTCGACGAGGTGGCAGCCAACTCGACGGCCGAGGCCGTCCGCACCGTTGGGTCGCTCGACCCGCCGGCTGGCGATGTGGCGGCGGTCGGCACCGCCCTGGCCGCCGAGCTCTACGGCCTCGACGTGCTGGCCGCCGACATCGAGGACCACCCCGAGAACCAGACCCGGTTCGTCCTCGTGGCCCGCGACGGTGTGCCCGCCCCGACCGGTCACGACAAGACGAGCATCGTCTGCTTCCAACACGCCGACGCCCCCGGCAGCCTGCACTCGATCCTCGGCCAGTTCAGCGCCCGGAACCTCAACCTAACCAAGCTCGAGAGCCGTCCGACCAAGCGAGGCCTGGGCGACTACTGCTTCATCATCGACCTCGAGGGCCACGTCGACGACGAGGTGGTGGCCGACTGCCTTCGCGACCTCCACGCTTCGCTGGCCGGCCTCAAGTTCCTGGGCTCGTACCCGGCGGCGGGCGATGCCGGCCCCGCCATCCGTCGCGACGCCGAGGCCTCGTGGCGAGCAGCCGACGAGTGGATCTCGTCGCTGCGCCAGCAGGTCCGCCGGTAGCCTCTCTTCCACCGGGAGGGATGGCAGAGCGGCCGAATGCGCTGGTCTTGAAAACCGGTGGGCGAGAGCCCCGTGGGTTCAAATCCCACTCCCTCCGCCACGTTCGGAACCGACCACCGAAGCACCTCCGGGGGCTCGGTCGGCGGGAGGGCTGTGCCAGAATTGGCCGGCTGTCATTGGCAGCACGGAGAGGTGCGAGAGTGGCCGAATCGGCCTCACTGCTAATGAGGTGACCTCTAACCGGGGTCCGAGGGTTCAAATCCCTCCCTCTCCGCCACGCGAAAGGGACCGGCCCAGCGGCCGGTCCCTCGTTCGTTTGGATGCCAGCTCTTCGTTCTCGGAGCGCGTTTCCGTCTGGGGGACCAAAGGACGCGCCGAGAACCGCTCAGCCCGGCGGGGCGATGGTCTGGTCGTCGTCCTGGGGACGGACGTCGCCGCTCTCGTAGAACTCGGGGCCGTCGGTGTCGGCGAGGGGACCGCGCAGGTCCTTCTCGGCCCGCTTGCGCTCCTCGTCGATGTCGTGCTGCAGGGCGTCGACCTTCTCCTGCGTTGGCTTGTCGGTCATGGTGTCGATGTTCCCTGCGACCGAGGGACGGCAAACGCCGTCGAGACCGGTCCTACGAACCCTTGACCAGACTGATCTGGCCGGTGCCGAAGTCGGCGATGTAGAGGCCGTCGGGCCCGAAGGCCAACCCCAGCGGCGACGGGCCGACGAGGAAGTCCTCGGGAGCGCCCGCCTTGCCGGTCGCGGGGTCGATGTGGACGCGGACGACCTTGTGGCCGGTCGGCACGGTGCTGAAGAAGCTGCCGAACTCGGCGGTGAACAGGTCGCCCTTCCAGAACGAGTCGTTGGGCCCCCAGTCGGAGCCGTCGGCCGACACGTGCATGCCGTAGAGGGTCTCGGGCGCCTGGGCGGGGTGGGCCGCGCAGCTGTGGGCGTCGTCGGTGGCGGGGTCGTAGTTGGGGTTCTGCACGGCGACCGGATGGCCGTCGGTGGCGTCGGCGGCCCAGAGGCAGCGGGGGAAGCCGAAGTCGGCGGCCACGAAGCCGGGCTGGCCGACGCCGGCCACCTTGAGCAGAGCGTCCTGGCCGACGTTGGGGATGTTGTCGTTGCCGTTCATCGGCACCCAGGCGTCGTCGGTGCCGGGCCGGAAGGCGACGTCGTAGAGGTTGCGTCCCCCCTGCATCACGAAGGTGATGTTCGAGCCGTCAGCAGCCACGTCGAGGTGGCGGGTGCCCTCGGGCACGGCGATCAGGGCGCCGGTGAGGGGAGTCTCCCCAGGGGAGGACGTGCCGTCGTCGGTCGAGCTGCCGTTGGTGACGTAGAGCATGCCGTTGTGGACGCGCAGGCCGTTGGTGTTGTGGCGGCCGTTGGGGAGGAGGTCGAGGACCATGTCAGGGGTCCCGCCGGTCGTGGCCCCGGCGACGGGAGCAGGCACCGCCCAGACCCGTCCGGCGGTGGTGTGGCCGTCGTCGAACGTGGCGGCGTGGGAGTCGGAGACGAAGAGGGTGCCGTCGCTCCCGAAGGTGAGGCCGAGGGGGCTCGAGAACCCGGTGGCGTAGACGGCGCCCGGGCCGAGGAGGCCGCCGGCGAGGATGGGCAGGCGATACACGGCACCGGGGCCGTAGCTCGTCACGTAGAGGGCGTGGTCGGGTCCCAAGGTCACCGCGGTCGGTGTGGGGACGGAGCCGGCCACGCTGACGCCGGTGAGGGTGCCGGGGTCGACCGACGGGATCGGGGCCGGGCTGGCCTGCACGTTGAGCGTCCCGGTCATGAACGAGTGCAGGGCGCAGTGGAACGTGTAGGCCGCCGGGGCCAGCTTGTCGACGCCGTCGACCGTGGCCGTCTGGCCCGACGAGATGACCGGACTGGCGAACAGGGGTTGCCCGTCGGCGCCGAGGGCGTCGGCCACGACGTTGTGGGGGGCGACATCGCTGTTGACGTGGGTGAGCGCGGTGCCCTGGGCGATGGCCACAGCGGGCGGCGCAAAGGTGAAGCCCGCGGTCACGACCGCCCCGCCTGGCGTCGCCGTCGCCTTGGTCGGATGGGCCAGACGGGTGAGGCCCGCGGTCGTGGGTACGAGCGCCACTGCGGCGCCGACGGCGATCAGACGGCTCAGCCTCACGATGCGTCCACCTTTGCTCGACCCTTTGTCCTGTTCGATGCTAAGCGCCAGATTCCTGCCTTGTCGGGCGCCTCGTACGGATACAACGGCTGAGTCGCCGCCAGGGATTGGCCTTTTTCTGAGGGCGG
>JAUTXA010000174.1 GCA_030838265.1 Actinomycetota bacterium
TCTTGCCGACGAGGATCAATACGTACTCGTGGCCGAGCGCGATCTCGGCCTTCAGCGCCGCTTCGGCTTGGCGGAACACGCCGGAGTTGTATCCACCGGCGAGACCGCGGTCGCCGGCCAGCACGACGAAGCCCACGGTGCGGATCGTCTCGCGGGGCGTGAGCAGCGGATGCCCGCTGCCGGCGCCGGCCGACGCGAGGTTGCGGATCACCGCGGTGATCTGCTCGCTGTAGGGACGGGCGGCGGCGACGCGCTGCTGCGCCTTGTGAATGCGGCTCGCGGCGATGAGCTCCATGGCGCGCGTGATCTTCTTCGAAGACTCCACGCTCTTGATCCGTCGCCGGAGTACCCGCTCCTTGCCGCCTGCCATCTATTCGGTCCTTATGCCTCGGCCGTTGCTACGGACGGAGTGAACCGGCTTTTGAAGTCTTCGACTGCGGCCGCCAGTTCGTCTTCGGGCAGCGCGTCTCCGGCCTTGATCGTGTCCAAGATCGAAGCGTTGCGCGCCTTGACGTCGGCGAGCAGTTCGGACTCGAAGCGGCGCACGTCGGCGACGTCGAGGTCGTCGAGGTAGCCCTTGGTGCCGGCGAAGATCGAGATGACCTGGTCTTGAATCGGCAGCGGCTGACCGTTGGTCTGCTTGAGCAGCTCCACCAGGCGGCGACCGCGGTCGATGAGGTTCTGGCTGGCCTTGTCGAGCTCGGAGCCGAAGGCGGCGAAGGCCTCGAGCTCGCGGAAGTTGGCCAGGTCGAGCTTCATCCCGCCCGACACTGCCTTCATGGCCTTGATCTGGGCGTTGCCGCCCACCCGAGAGACGCTGGTGCCGACGTTCATCGACGGGCGCACGCCCGAGTTGAAGAGGTCGAGGTCGAGGAAGATCTGGCCGTCGGTGATCGAGATGACGTTGGTCGGGATGTAGGCCGAGATGTCGCCGGCCTTGGTCTCGATGACAGGCAGGGCGGTCATCGAGCCCGCGCCCAGGGCGTCGCTCAGCTTGGCGGCCCGCTCGAGCAGCCGGCTGTGCAGGTAGAACACGTCGCCGGGGTAGGCCTCGCGCCCGGGCGGGCGGCGCAGGAGCAGCGACATCTCGCGGTAGGCCTCGGCCTGCTTCGACAGGTCGTCGTACACGATGAGGACCGAGTCGCCGGCTTCCATCCACTGTTGGCCGATGGCGCAGCCCGAGTACGGCGCGAGGTAGATGAAGGGCGAGGGGTCGGAGGCGGGGGCGTTGACCACCACCGTGTACTCCATGGCTCCGGCCGCCTCGAGGGTGTTCACCAGCTCGGCCACCGTCGATGCCTTCTGGCCGATGCCGACGTAGATGCACTTCACGCCGAGACCGCGCTGGTTGATGATGGCGTCGATGGCGACGGCCGTCTTGCCCGTCTTGCGGTCGCCGATGATCAGCTCGCGCTGGCCTCGCCCGATCGGCGTCATGGAGTCGATGACCTTGATGCCGGTCTGCAGGGGCTCCTTCACCGGCTGGCGGTCGACGATGCCGGGGGCCTGGATCTCGATGCGGCGGATGTGGTCCTGGGGGATTGGGCCACGGCCGTCGATGGCTTGGCCCAGCGGGTTGACCACGCGCCCGAGGAGGCCGTCGCCGACGGGGATCTCGAGGATGCGGCCCGTGGCCTTGACCGTCTGGCCCTCCTCGATGTGCTTGTCCTCGCCGAGGACGACGGCGCCGATGGACTCCTCGTCGAGGTTGAGGGCCAGGCCGAGGATGCCGCCTTCGAACTCGAGCAGCTCGTTCACCGAGGCGCCGGGCAGCCCACTGACGCGGGCGATGCCGTCGCCGACCTCGATGATGCGGCCGACCTGGGCCGAGGCGATGGTGGGCGTGTAGCCCGAGAGGCGCTGGCGCAGGACGGACGAGATGTCGCTGGCGTCGATGTTGAAGTCGTCTGCCATCAGAGTGTTTCCTTCAGCTTCTCGAGACGGGAGCGGATGCTGCCGTCGATCACGGTGTCGCCCACCTGGGCGATGATCCCCCCGAGCACCGAGGGGTCGACGATGACCTTGACCGAGACCTTCTTGCCGGTCTTGAGGCTCAGGGCGTCGGCCAGCCGCTGGCGGCGGTCGTCGTCAAGGGGGATGGCGGAGCGCACCTCGGCCACTGCCTCGCTGCGCTCCTCGGCCGCCCGCTGCACGAGGGAGTCGATGATGTGCGGCAGGTCGCGGGCCCGTCCCGCGCCGACGACGAAGGAGACCAACGACGTGGTGACGGGCGAGGCCCGTCCGCCGAGGAGATCTTCGACGATGCCCTGGCGCAGCTCGACGGGGATGGACTCGTCGGTGAGCTTGTTGCGCAGCTCGTCGTTGCCCTCGATGGTGCGGGCTACGCGGAAGAGCTCGTCCTCGACTCGCTCGAGGGAGCCTTCGGCCCGAGCGACCTCGAAGAGGGCGGCGGCGTAGGCGTCGGTGCGGTCGGACATCAGCTGGTGGAGCCCACCTGGGCGATGTAGCTGTCGATGAGGGCGAGGTTGGTGTCACGGTCGAGGTTGCGCTCGACGACCTTCTCGGCCAGGTCGATGGCCAGGTTCGAGACCTGGGCCCGCAGATCGGCCATCGCTCGCTGCTGGGCGGCGAGGATGTCCTCCTGCGAGCGCTGCCGGAGCTCGCCGACCTCGGTCTCGGCCCGCTCCATGAGGTCGCGGCGCAGCTGCTCGGCCGTCTGGCGGGCCTCTTCGATGATGCGGTTCGACTCGTTCTTGGCGTCGGTGAGCTGACGCTGGTACTCGTCGAGGATGGTCTGGGCCTCGGTCTTCACCCGCTCGGCCTCGTCGAGGTTCTCGCGGATGCGATCGGTGCGGGCCTGCATCGACTTCTGCACGGCCGGGAAGGCGAACTTGGCCATGAGCGCGAAGAGCACAACGAAGGACAGGAAGCCCCAGATGATCTCGTTCTTGGCCGGCAGGATGGGGTTGGGAGCCTTGACCGAGGTCTCGGCCGCCGCCACCACGAGGGTTGCGTACACGGGCATGAAGGCCGCTCCGATCAGGTGAACTTCAGAAGGATGAAGACGACGAAGCCGATCAGGGCGAGGGCTTCGGTGAAGGCGATGCCGAGGAACATGGTCGTGCGGACCATGCCGGCGGCCTCGGGCTGACGGGCCATGGCGGTGATGGCGTTACCCACCACGATGCCGATGCCGATGCCGGGGCCGATGGCGGCGGCGCCGTAACCGATGCCAGCGCCCACTGCCCCAAGACCCTTCAGGAGCTCGTCGGCGTTCTGTGCTGCCAGGACAAGGTTCATCACTGCGTTGTCTCCTAGTGCTCGGGGTGCATTGCCCCGCCGATGTACACGGCGGTGAGGATGGTGAAGATGAAGGCCTGCAGGACCGCGACCAGAACCTCGAAGCCGGTGAGGAGCACCAGCATCACGGCAGGCAGCGGAAGGATCACGACGAGGAACGTCTTGGTGAAGAGGGCGGCTGACAGCACCGCGAAGGTCACCAGGAGGAGGTGGCCGGCCAGCTCGTTGGCGAAGAGTCGCACCGCCAGGGAGAAGGGCCGGACGAGGAACGTCGAGAGGAACTCGATCGGGGTGACCAGGAGGTAGAGCGCCTTGGGCACGCCCGGCGGGAAGAGCGACGACTTCATGTAGCCGACGAAGCCCTGGGACTTGATCCCCATGTAGTTGAAGAGGACCCACACCAGCAGGGCGAGCGAGAGCGGGATCGCCATCCGAGCCGGCGCCGGGAACTGGATGAAGGGGATGACCTCGAAGATGTTGGCGAAGAAGATGAAGCAGAACAGCGAGGTCAGGAAGGGCAGCCAGCTGAGGCCCTCGGGGCCCATCGTCTGCATGATGATGCCTTCACGGACGAACTCGACGATCGACTCGACGATGTTCTGCACGCCGGTTGGGACCAGTTGGGCTTGGCGGCCGGCGACGCGGAAGAGGAGCAGCGTCAGGATGGTGGCGACGACGCAGATGAGGGCGACCTTGTTGAAGCCGGGGAGCAAGAACGACTTCCACTCGACCAGGTGGCCTATGGGCGGGAACTCGAGGGTGGCGAGGAGGTGCACTCGTCAGATCCCTTTCTTCTGAGGCGTGAGCGCCGGGAAGGCTAGCGACACCGACACGTGCTTGGCCTCCCAGAACAGCAGGCCCAGATGGGTGACGATGAGGGTGAGACCGAGGGGCACCAGCTTCACCCACGACTGGTCCTTCACGGCGAGGACGGCGACGGTGATGAGGGCGAGCCGGAAGATGTAGCCGAAGAGGGAGACGCCCATCAACAGGGCGATAGACCGCTTGCCGGCCCAGCTGAGGCTGACGGCGGCCACCGCGAAGTTCAGGAGGACGAGGGCCACCGCGAACGCAGCCGAGGCGGCGCCGGCCCATCCCCAGATGGCGCCGGCCACCGCGACCAGGATGGGGGCGACGGGCAGGCCCCGCTTGGCCATGTCGAAAGCCAGCTGGCGCTCGACGGGCGGCGCATCGAGGGCGGAGACGGCCGCGGTCACTTGGCGACCTCACCCTTGGCCGTCGCCCACGGGCGCCCGACCTCGGCCTCGGCCATGTCCTTGTCGTAGCCGTAGTAGGCCCGCACGCCCATCCCGACGAGGGCGAAGAGGACGAAGAAGATGGTCAGCACAGGGGCGATTCCGAGCCAGCGATCGAGGCCGAAGCCGATCAGGCCGAACAGGACAGGGGTCACGACGAGCTCGATGGCCCGGGCCATGCTGTTGCCGAAGCCGTTGTAGAGGTGCTGCCTGTCGCCTAGGTCATTCAAACCCACGGGTAGGCACCTTTCGGGAGCCGCTTGTGAATGATTTCTCAATCTAAAGGATGGTTCGCGAGGGATGCAAATCCAGGCTTTGGCTACCCATGGAATCCAACCCCGAGCCCGTGAGGACTCGACCCGGGGACCCTAGGGGAACCCGCCTCCCCCCTGTCCACCCCAGGCTCCGCCCGAGTGAAGCGGGGCTAGCTGGTGGAGCGGCCCTCGCGGGTGCGCTCGCCCAGGTCTTCGAGCGAGACCACGTCAGCTAGGGGCGCAGGCTCGGCCGTGCGCTGGCGGATGCCGGGGTGGAAGAGGGTGTAGAGGGCGACGCCGAGGGCGGCGATCACGAAGGGGATCAGAGCGTTCCCCCGGTTGGTGAAGGTGGGATAGAGGACGAAGGCCGATAGGAGGGCCGTCCACGTCCACAGGATCGAGACCGAGCGGCGCTGGCCGTGGCCGAGGCGCATGAGGCGGTGGTGGAGGTGCTCCTTGTCGGCGCCGGTGAGACCCGAGCGGCGGACGGCCCGGCGCACCACGGCGAAGCTGGTGTCGAGCAACGGCACGCCGAGGATGAAGAACGGGATGAAGATCGGGGCGTAGAAGAAGTACTTCTGGCCCGAGAACGGTTGGTCGGCCCGGCCCCCGACCACGGCGGTCGACACCGCCATCAGCAGCCCCAGCAACAGGGCCCCCGAGTCGCCCATGAAGATCTTGGCCGGGTGGATGTTGTGGGGCAGGAACCCGACGCAGACCCCGCAGGTGATCACCGCGATCAGCGGCCCCATGTTCTCGGGACCCAGAAGACCAAGGCTCAAGAGGCGAAGGCAGTAGATGGCGAAGGCGGCCGCG
>JAUTXA010000191.1 GCA_030838265.1 Actinomycetota bacterium
GGGTGGCGGCCTTGGCTGGCGTGCGGGGCCTGGCCCGGATCGACTTCTTGTTGGACGGGGGCGAGCTGTTCGTCAACGAGATCAACACCATCCCGGGGTCGCTGTCGAAGTACCTGTGGATCGACCCTCCGGTGGCCTTCGACGCCCTGCTCGAGGCCCTGCTCGACGAGGCCATCCGGCGGCCCTCGATCCACTACACGGCCCAGGGGGCAGACGGCTCGGCCCTGCGCTCGGCGGGCACGATCGCCAGCAAGCTGGGCTGATTTTCCACAAGCGGTGCGCCGCTCGTCCTCAGCCTGTGGAAAAAGGCTATTGACTACGTAGCCCGCAAGGCCTACCACTTGAAGTAGTCACCGAGGTTCGATCGAGAAGGGGTCAACCTCTCGGGCGCGACGTCGTTGTCGGGGTCGAGAAGGAGTTGGCGATGCATTGGGCCGAACGACGCACCTCTCTGGGGGAAGGCGTCGGGCTGGTCGGCGCCATCGACGCCGGGCAGCTGTTCGTGGCGTACCAACCCGTCATCGACTTGGCCGGGCGCCGGCTGCAGCGCTTCGAGGCCCTGGTGCGCTGGCGCCATCCGCGTCGAGGGGTCCTGTACCCCGTCGACTTCCTTCCTCCGCCGTCGTCGGCCGGACTGGCCCGGCGTCTCACCTACTTCGTGATCAACGACGCGGCGAGGGCGTGCCAGTCGTGGCGGGGCGCCGCCCCGTGGGTGGGCGTGAGTGTCAACGTGTGGCCCGCCGACCTGGCCGACGCCGGCATCGTCGCCCTGTGCGAGGAGCGCGCCAGCGATATCGACCTGACGCTCGAGGTCATCGAGGAGGGGTCGGAGGCGGACTGGCTCGAGCAGCCTGCTCCCGCCGGCGTCTGCCTCAGCCTCGACGACTTCGGGATGGGCGAGTCCTCGCTGCTGCGGCTGCGGTCGAAGTCGGTGACCGAGCTGAAGCTCGACCGACTCTTCGCCGAGCGGCTGGTGACCTCGCCGCGCGATCGCTCGATCGTGGCCGCCATCGTCGGCCTGGCTCATGACCTCGACATGACGGTCGTGGTCGAGGGGATCGAAGACGCCGACACGGCGCGCATCTGCACCGATATCGGCGTGGACTTCGGCCAGGGCTGGGCCTTCGGCCGGCCCGCCGCCAACCCCGGCCCCGCCCTGGCGTCGTGGAGCCACCCCCAGCCGGCCTGAGCCTCCTACGCTCTCGGGGTGCCCTATCCCCGCAAGCTGTTGAACGAGGGCGAGGACGTGGTGCTCGACCTCCGCCCCCACTGGTCGACCCTGGCCGGACCTGTCACTTCGGTGGTTCTGATGATCATCCTCGCCGTCGCGGTCGGGTCGCAGACCGACAACAAGGTCGTGTCTTTGCTGTTCGGAGCGGCGCTGGCGTTGACGGTGGCCGCCCTGGTGGTGCGCTGGCTCAAGTGGACGAATACCAACTTCGTTCTCACCTCGGACCGGTTGATCTATCGCTCGGGTGTGCTGTCGAAGCACGGTCGGGAGATCCCTCTCGAGCGCGTGAACGACATCGCCTTCCACCAGACGATCATCGAGCGCTTGCTCGGCACCGGCGACCTCATGATCGAGTCGGCGGGCGAGCGCGGCCAGGAGACGTTCGCCGACATCCCGAAGCCGTCGAAGGTGCAGAACGTGCTCTACGCCGAGATGGAGCGGTCGAAGGGGCGGGATGCCGATCGCATGGCCGGGCGCCACGAGCTGTCGGTGCCCGAGCAGCTCGAGAAGCTGGACGAGCTGCGCCAGCGGGGCGTGATCTCGCAGGCCGAGTTCGACACCAAGAAGCAGCAGCTGCTCGATCGCATGTAGCGGTCATGCCGTCGGCGCCGTCGACCTTGGGTTGCTCCTCGAGGTCGGAGGGCCTGACGGCCGGGAACCACTCCTCGGGGGCCTCGCGCAGGAAGGGGTCGGGAAGGGGTCGGTTGGCGCGGGGCCGCCACCGCATGTCGGGCCCGTAGACGCCCCGCTTGATGCGGCGGGCCCGTCCCTGCTCGACCTCGTAGGCCATGGCGTCGGACAGCGCCCGGATCGGATCCCGGGAGTCGATGGCGAAGCCGCCGAGGTGCAGGTGGGCGTGCAGGTCCTCGAGCCTCGTCGGCCCACAGCGGCGGAGGACGGCGATGCAGGTGGCCCGGAGACGTCGTCCGTGGAGGAGCTCGGGGTCGGCCGACATCGGTGGGTGCGGGCGCTCGTCGATGATCGGCGGTCGCCGTCCTTTGCACCACGAGACCGCGGGCCAGAGCCGATCTCGGTAGACGCGCAACTCGTTCGTGAGGACGCGGCGGCGCCGGATCAGCTCGGCCGCCTCGTCGTCGAGAGCCCGCAGCTCGTCGATGACGCCCTCGCGCTCGATCAGAAGGTCGACGCGGGCGCGGGGTGGGAGCCCCGATGCCCTGCGCTGCTCGGCCGGCCGCCGGCCACCGAACCCCCAAGGACCCTTGGACATGTCTGTTCCTCATTTGCGTTTCGCCGCGTTGCCCGCGTTACCCGCGTTGCGTGGGGAGCGATGCCGCGGCGTCGCCGCCGGCCGATGAACGCTCCGAGTTCCGACCGCTTCCCCCGACCCTACCGACCCCCTGCGACACCAATTCAGCCGCCCCTCCCATCACCCGTCCCCCGACCCGCCCCCACTCACCCCCGAACCACCCACCCACCTTGCGCCGACCATTGGCGTCGAATCGACGTCGATTCGACGCCAATGGGCGCGCGAATGGGCGAGGGGGGAGCGCTGGTGGGCGGGCGCTGGTGGGGGGGAGCGGTCGATCGGCGGCGGCCCGGCGGCCCCACCGGCCCGGCGCCCGCGCTAGGTCAGAGGAAGGTGACGGTGATGGTCGGTGGGTGGGGGTCGCGGTTGTCGGCCAGGTCGATGGCCGTCGCCGTGACCGCGTACCGGGCGGGGCTGAGCCCCGAGGGGCGGGGGAACGACCAGGTGCACTGGGTCGGCAGGCTGCACGAGACCGTGGCCCAGTAGGTCTGGGAGGGCAG
The DNA here is from genome assembly GCA_030838265.1 of Actinomycetota bacterium. Lineage (GTDB taxonomy): Bacteria > Actinomycetota > Acidimicrobiia > Acidimicrobiales > BP-101 > BP-101. Next base: position 2,999 of record JAUTXA010000191.1, read on the forward strand.
GCCGGGACCGGGTGTGAGCTTCGTGAGCACCACCTCGACGGCGCCGACACCTGAGAGGTCATCGGACGCCAGACCGGTGATGGCTTTGGCGGTGGGGACGAGCGGAAGGTCGGCGATCACCGCTCCGTCGGGGGTGGTGAACGACGTGGCAGCCGGCGTCGGGTCGACGTTGACGCGGTCGACATAGGCGTACGCGAGGTTGTCGGCAAAGTCGCGGGCGAATCCCGAGACGCTCTGCGCGTAGCCGGCGCCGAGGGTTGTCGGGCCAGTGCAGCTGGCCACGCCGGAGAGATCATCGAGGCAGTCCCACGACACGGTGACGGGGGCGTTCCACCAGCCGGCGGCGGATTGGTAGCCCGTCGAGGTGAAGGAGCGGGACAGCCTGGGGGTCATGGCGTCGAGGCTCACGGTTACCGACGTGGTGACCGAGTTTCCGGCGTTGTCGCGGGCCGAGCCGGTGAAGACCTGGTTGCGGCCTTCCCTCGACACCTGCTGATCGGCCGGGCAGGACGCCACGCCCGAGACGGCGTCGGTGCAGGTGAAGTGCACGCTGCCCGGGCGATTGATCCAGCCCGCCGCGTTGGGCGACGGTCGGACCGAGGCGGTGATCGTCGGCGGGTGCGTGTCGATACTGGCGGTGATGCTGGCTGTGGCCGAGTTGCCGGCCACGTCGAGGGCCGTCCCCGTCACCGTCTGGTTGGCGCCGTCGGAGCTCAGCGTGGTGGACGCCGGGCAGCTGGCCATCCCCGACACCCGGTCGAAGCAGACGAACTCGACGTTGACATCGGAGCGGTACCAGCCGTTGTCGCCGTGGGTGCCGTAGGCGTAGGCGTTGAACTGCGGCGCGGTCCAGTCGACGTTGAACGTCTGGGTGGTCGAGGCCTGGTTCCAGGCCCGGTCGAACGCCGTCCCCGTCACCGTCTGGTCGGGGCCCTCGGTGAAGATGCCGACGGGGTAGGGGCAGCGGGCGATGCCCGACTCGGCGTCGGTGCAGTCGAAGCTCACCTGGGGCATCACCCGGTTGACCCAGCCGGCGGCGTTGGGGGTGGCGTCGATCACGGCGTGGATCTCGGGCGCCGTCACGTCGCTCGACTCGAAGGCGACGGGGTACGCCGTGTCGTGGGTCAGGGTCTGGTCCGAGAAGTGGACGGCGGTCAGGGCGGTGGCCCCGTCGGGCGGCTGCACGATCAGGTTCACGTTGGGCAGGCTCGAGGCCAGGAGGTCGAACGAGGCGGTGCCGCTGGCGTCGGTCGTCCCCCCCAGATCCTCGTGGCCGTAGACGCCGACGCAGTCGGTGGTGCAGCCCGCCCGCCCGCTGCCGCCGGCGTAGAGCGGGAAGTTGTCGGCGCCGTAGGCAGACCCCTCGAGGCCGACGGTTGCCCCTTCGAAGGGCGCGCCCGTCGGGCCGGTGACCGTGAACGACACGGTGACCACGGGGACGGTGAGGTCGTCGTGGCGGTCGGTGGTGATGGTGATGGGGACGCCAAGCATCCGGAAGTTGGGGATGGCGGGGGTGCCGCAGCACGGGGCGTTGGCCTCGAGGGTGTAGTCGCCGGGCACGACCGCCACCGAGAAGGCTCCGCTGTCGTCGGTGGTGAAGTCGAAGTCCTCGGGGCCCCTCAGGTGGAGGTCGGCGCCGGGCACCACGGCGCCGTGCGATGTCCGCAGGACACCGTCGAAGGTCACGTCGCCCGCCGCGGCCCGGGCGGGCCCGGCGGCGAGGGTGCCCAGGAGGGCAAGGACAACGACGATGGCGCGGGCGCGGCGCGACCCAATGACCGACCCCAGCTTCGCCATCCCCGTTGTGCCTCCCAATCGCCGTCCCCCCTTGATTCGCCGTCGGGGAGCGTTGTTCCTGGTCAGGGGGCGTGTGGGGCTAGAGCTCGTCGACGGTGGCGCCGTCGGAGGCGGTGAGGCGCCAGCCGGCGAGGGGTGAGGTTGGGTCGGCCAGGGCGACGACGCAGCCGCCGAAGCCTCCGCCGGTCATGCGGGCGCCGTAGACCCCGGATGTGGCGGCGACCTTGGCCACCAGGTCGTCGATCACCGCGGTCGAGACCTCGAAGTCGTGGCGAAGGCTGGCGTGGCTCTCGTCCATGAGCCGACCCGCCTCGAGGAGGTCGCCCGTCCGAAGGGCACCGGCGAAGGCCAGCACGCGGGCATTCTCGGTGACCACGTGGCGAGCCCGGCGCTGCAGGACAGGGTCGTCGAGACCGGCCACATCGTCGATGGTGGCATTGCGCAGCGGGCCGACGAGCCGGGCCGCGGCCTCGCACTCCGCCCGGCGCGCCGCGTAGGCCGAGGTGGCCAGCTCCCGCCGCTGCCCGGAGTCGACGACGACGACCGCGACCGAGTCGGGAATCTCGACGGGGGTGATATCGAGCGTGGCGCAGTCGATGAGCAAGGCGTGGCCCTCGACGCCCGCCAGCGAGGCCAGCTGGTCCATCACCCCGCACGGGACGCCGGACGCGGCCTGCTCGGCCTCCTGGCACAGGGCCGCGGTCTCGGCCGGCGTGCCCACGAAGCCCAACGCCAGGGCGAGAGCGACCTCGAGGGCGGCGCTCGACGAGAGCCCTGCGCCGATGGGGATCTCGGTGCGCACCGCGCCCACCATCCCCACCTCGGGACGGACCGTGCACACCACGCCGGCCACGTAGCGGGCCCACGGCGGCGTCATCGTGGCCGCGTCAGTGACGTGAAGGTCGACGATGGCAGGCCCGTCGGCGTCGGGGGACTCGAGGACCACCCGCCGGCCGACCCGCTCGGCCACGATCGTGGTGCCCCGGTCGATGGCCATAGGCAGCACCAGCCCGCCCGTGTAGTCGGTGTGGTCGCCGATGAGATTGACCCGACCGGGGGCGTAGGCCCTGACCCTCACAGCTCCCACCCGACGGCCTGGCCGCTCACGACGATCGGGTCGGCGAAGGGGTCGGCGATGTCGAGCGGCCGGTCCCGATCGGCGATGGCGGCCCGCACCCGATCGACGATGGCCCACTCGTCGGCCCCGTAGTGCTCGAGGTCGTCCGACAACACGACGAACGCGCCGGACGCGGCCACCGCGTGCACCAGAGCGTCCCGTCCGGCCGCCGGCAGCCGCGTCAGCAGCAGGCAGTCAGGGTCGTTGATCCAGAGGCGCCGGTGCAACGGGGCGCGCAGCACGCTGGCCTGGATGGCGTTGACCGCGGCGGGCGCCGACTCGCGATAGCCAGGCCAGGAAGCGGCGGGCTCCCACACCGGGGCCACGTCAGGGGACACCCGCATGGCGTCGACGATGCCGACCGCGGGGCCGAAGGGGCAGCCGCATCCGAGGAGGAAGGCATCGTCGCCGATCCCGTCCCGCACGGCGAGCAAGCCGGCCCGCAGGGCCTGGGCGCGCGTCGCTGACGAGTCGTGGCGCGATCCCTCGAGGGCGGCGGCGTAGCAGAAGTCGATCTTGTGATAGCCGTAGCCGAGCGCGGTCAGCCGGGCGTAGAGATCGCGCAGGTGGTCGAGCACCTCGGCTTGCGTGGTGTCGAGGGCGAAGGCCCACCCGCCCCCTCCCTCGAGGTTGTAGGCGGCCCGCAGTGGGTGGCCGCTGTGATGGCGCACGACCCAATCGGGGTGGTCCGCGTAGAGGCGGCTGTTCTCGCCGGCGAGGAAGGGCGCCGTCCAGAGGCCAGGCCGGCAGCCGGCCTCTGCGATCTCAACGGCCAAGGCCGACACGGCTCCCTCCCAACCCGGCGCGGCGTCGAACCAGTCACCGATGGCGGACTGGTACCCGTCGTCGATCTGGACCAGCTCGATGTCATGGGCGGCGCACAGCTTGAGGTTGCGGCGGATGTCGTCGGGCGTCACCGAAGCGAAGTACTGGTACCACGAGCACCACCCAACTGGCGCGTGACCCGCGGCCCGCGCCCCGCCCTCCGCCGAGGCGGCCCACAAGTCGACGTACTCCGAATACAACGGACCCGGGTCACCCGTCGCGACCCACAGGGGGTCGAGGGCGAACGTCTCACCCGCGGCGAGCGAGATGTCATCGAGGAGCGCGGTGGCCACGACCGAGCCGTCGACGGGGTCCACGGTGACCGTGCCCAGGTGCTGCGTCCCACCGAGCCATCCGGCGACGCCGCCATCGGTGACGAGGAATTGATCGCCCCCGACCCGCGCCCCGGCGTCGCCGATGCAGGCCTGGTGCATCCCCCGCGCCGTGTCGGGCAACGACAACCTCTCGGGACGGACGTCGTCGGGCCGACAGCGCCGCACCACCGACCACGACTGGTAGCCCTGCTCGAGGATGGTCTCGGGGCCGGCCAGGTCGGCGACGGCGATCGACACGGCATCGACCGTGGTGTCGCGCTCGGCCCGCACCACCACGTCGATCCGGGTGCCACTGCCGTCCGCCGACGAGTGGCGCGACAGCGAGTACCCCGGCTCGGTCATCGCAGGACGGAGAGGTCGCCCGCCCGCAGCCCGTCGGCGATGCGCTTGTAGGTGCCGGCCGCGTCGGCTCCCATCGAGTCGAGCTTGCTCCAGCGCAGGCCGCGCTCGCGGTCGATGCCATACAAGCCGAAGCGCGGCTCGTACGAGCCCCACTCGTAGTTGTCGGCCAGACACCAGTGCCAGTAGCCCGTCACCGGCGTCCCACCTTGCATGGCCCGCACCATGGCGGCCAGGTTCTCGCGCAGGTAGCGGACCCGATCCCATCCGTCGGCCCGCGGGAACGACCGTCCGTGCTTCACCCGGTTGCAGAGGCCGTTCTCGACCACCCAGAGATCGAGACCGGGCTGGTGGTTCAGCCCGCAGTAGCGGGTGAAGCCATCGGGGTCGGGCGGGTCGTCCCACAACATCCGAGCCGGGAGCCAGTTGCGACCGCCGGCGGTGCGATGGCCGGGCAGCCGGATGTGGTTGCTGGTGGTGGGGTCGTAGTAGTCGATGGCCACCACGTCGAGCGACCGCGCATGGGGGCTCTCGTAGATGGCGTGGACAGCCCGCGGCAGGGCCTGCTCGAGACGGATCGATCTCTGGGCCCACCGCCGCAAGACCGACTCGGTCACCCGGTGGGGCGGCTCGGGGAGGCGGCCGTAGTAGTCGGCCCGCCGGTCCGAGAGCCACGCCCCCAGCTGATCGCGGCCGACGCCCTCGCCCCGAGCCAGCAGCACGTCGACCAGCAGCCGGTCGATCTCGTAGACCGAGAACGGGAAGTTGTTGGTGGTCACGGTGGCGTCGGGCTGCTGCTCCTTCACGACCTCGTAGGCCAGGACGTGGCCGGCCAGCATGTGGTCGAGGGTGCGGACGGCGGCCGCCACGTCGAAGCGCCGTCCCGGAGGGAACACCCCGGTGAGGTAGGTCTGGAGGGCGTAGATGTTGATCTCGTTGAGGGTCACCCAGTTGTGGCAGCGGTCGCCGAAGGCCAACAACGCGACGGCCACCCACTCGGCGAAGCGGTCGGGACTGTCGGTGTCGAGCCAGAAGTCGACGCCGAGCCAGGCCGGGTGGGTGAAGTGGTGGAAGGTGACGAGGGGCTCGAGCCCCCGTTCGTGGCAGGCGTCGAGGATGGCCCGGTAGCGGTCGATGGCGTCGCCGTCGAGGTCGCCCTCGGTCGGCTCGCAGCGGGCCCACTCCACGCTGAGCCGGAACGAGTCGCACCCGGCGGCGGCGGCCAGGTCGAGCTGGTGCTCGTAGTCGTTCCAGAAGTCGAGGGCCACACCGGAGGGCTCGACCCGCCCGTCGGCCTCCCACTGGGCCCAGTTGTTGGCCGCCTCACCGGGGCCGTTGTAGCCGCCCTCGATCTGGAAGCCGGCGGTGGCCACGCCGAAGCGAAAGCCGTCGGGGAGGCGAAAGTCCTCGGCCATGGCTTGGCATCCTCGCGCGCCCCTACGCTGGAGAGGTGCTTGATCTCGACCAGCTGGTTCTCGACTGCAGCGCGGCGATGGCCGATGACGACCGGATGCGGGCCCTGCGCCCCGTCCTCGACCGGGTTGCCGCCGACCCCACGGGCGCGGCCGCGGCGGTGGGTGAGCCCGGGGTGGGCGGCCTCGGCGTGATCCACCGCTCGCCCACGCTGACCATCCTCAACGTGGTGTGGTCACCCGCCACCCACATGCCCCCGCACGACCACCGGATGTCGGCCGGGATCGTCGTCTACGGGGGACGGGAGGACAACGACTTCTACCGCCGCCCGCCCGCGGCCAACGGAACCCGAGGGGATGGGGTCGAGCCGGCCGGCGGTCGCACCCTGACTGCGGGTGACGTCCTCATGCTGGGCGACGACGCCATCCATGGCGTGCGCAGCCACCCCGATCGCTACACCGGCGCCATCCACGTCTACGCCGGCGACTTCTTCGACCGCGAGCGCTGCATGTGGTCGCCCGAGGACGGCTCCCTCATCGCCGACCCGCCCGAGCCCGGCGACGTCATCGCCGAGGCCGAGCGCCGCTGGCAAGCCCGCCGCTGATCAGGCCTGCGGCGGTCAACCCGGCGGTGGCACCGCGCCCCGCGTATCGGTGACCGGGTGGCGGGCTCGGTATCGACGGGCCAGGCCGCGGATCACCCACCACGCCAACGCCACGACGGGGATGAAGGGCAAGAGGAACAGCAGCACCACCAGCAGCCCGCGGAGCACATTGAGGAGGGCGAAGAAACCGGCGCGGAGGGCATCGCCGGGGCTGGCCAGCCCCTTGCTCACC